>CAXTVG010000582.1:0-2006 GCA_964247505.1 uncultured Acidobacteriaceae bacterium | reverse complement strand
GCTGGCCGACGACCCGGACGACTTTCAGCGCCAGCTGCAGGTGCTTGCCTCGTCCAGCGGCGGCATCCCCGGCAACGCGAAAATCACAGTGGACGGCTTTCAGAACGCCAGCGCCCTGCCGCCTAAAAGTTCCATCGCGGCGATCCGGGTGAATCCGGACATGTTTTCGTCCGAGTATGAAGACCCGCCGTACGAGGGCGGCCGGGTGGAAATCCTGACCAAGCCAGGCGCGGACACCTACCACGGCGCGCTGTTCTTCATCGACAGCGACGGGAGCTTTAACGCCACCGATCCGTTCAGCGTGACCACGACCCCGGCGGTCAAGCGGCGCTACGGGTTTGAGCTGAGCGGGCCGCTGGTTAAGAAGAAAAGCGACCTGAGCCTGGCGCTCGAAAAACGCGATATCGACGAGTTCAATGTCGTCAATGCTTTCACGCTCAACGGCCCGCTGCACCAGACCGTGGCCGCGCCGCAGCGGTTGTGGATCGCCTCGGCGCGCGCGGACTGGCAGGCGTCAGAAAGGGACATCGCGACGCTCTCGTTCTCGGCGAACACCGACAATCTCGGCAACCAGGGCGTGGGCGGGCTCACACTGCCCGAAGCCGGCTACAACAGCCTGAAAAGCGAGTACGACCTGCGCCTCGCGAACACCCAGACCTTTGGCCCGAACCTGCTGCACGAGACGCACATCGGCTTTACCTGGAAGCGTACCGAGCAGACCCCGCTTTCGACCGCGCCGAACCTGCAGGTGGCCGGGTATTTCCAGGGCGGCGGCGCGACCGAGCAGCACCTGAACGACCGCGAGCGCAATCTGGAGATCGACGATGACGTGCTCCTCACCCGCGGCAAACAGTCGTGGAAGGTGGGCGTACAGTCGCTGGGCATTTTCGTCCACGATTATGACCCGGACACCTTTAATGGCGCGTTTGTGTTCGGCGGCGGCAGCGCCCCGGCGCTCGATGGCAGCGGCGGGACAACCAACATCGACGGCCTGGAGCAGTACCGGCGGGCGCAGCAGGGGCTCGCAGGCGGCGCGCCGACCACCTTTCAGCAGACCACCGGGAACCCGCTGGTGCCGTTTACGCAGTGGCGTCTGGCCCTGTACGCGCAGGACACGATCAAGCTCGCGCCGCGTTTGGACGTGTCGGCCGGGATGCGCTACTCGCTCCAAACCTCGCCCGAAACCTATGCGAACTTTGGGCCGCGCCTGGGGCTGAGCTGGGCGCCGGATAAGAAGTCGGCCTGGGTGTTTCACCTGCGCGCCGGGCTGTTTAACTATCCCATTGACCAGACCCTGACCGTGGACGCCTACCGGCTGAACGGCACGCGCCAAAGGCAGGCGCTCAAGTACCAGCCCAGCTTCGCCGACCCGCTCGGGCCGGGCGCGGGCTCGCCGATCCTGAGCACCCTGCGCGCCTACCCGCATTCTTTCCAGCAGGTGCCCGTGTTTCAAACGCAATCCGGGATGGAGCACGACTTCCCGCACCACTGGCATGCGATTGCGAACCTCTTTTACGCGGCGACCTGGGGCGACACGCGGACGCGCAACATCAACGCGCCTTTGGTGGGCGCTAGCATCGGGGCCGCGCCCGACCCTGTTGCCGCGCTGCTCGCGCCCCGGCCGCTGGCGCCGAATGAGAACATTCTGCAGTACCAGAACTCAGGCCACCTGACCGGGACCGTCACCTTCCTGGGCCTGGACCAGCACAGCTACAAGCGCTTCGGATTTTTCGCCGGGTATCTGCACTTCGATATGGCTGGCAACAGCGGCCGGGGCGCGGTCGAGCCGCAGTCCAGCTACTCGGACGCCGGCGAGCGGGCGCGTCCGGATTGGCAGCGAAACAACCGGGTGTTTGTGTTCGGCAACGTGAACCTGCCGGGTAAACTCGCGCTGTCGCCGCAGTTCGACGCGGACTCGGGCGCGCCCTACAACGTGACCACCGGGACTGATGCGAACGGCGACGGCGACTTCAACGACCGGCCCTCGCGTGCCTCCGCGCCGGGCC
>CAXTVG010000581.1:0-2016 GCA_964247505.1 uncultured Acidobacteriaceae bacterium | reverse complement strand
CTGAAACATGGCGCCGAAAGCGTCGGCGGCGGGGCCGCGGCCGAGGAGGTAGGCGATGTATTTGACCCGCACGAGCGAGATGATTTTGGAAAGGAAAGCCGCGGCGGTAAGCAGCAGGGTGGCGTTAAGGGCGGACTGGGCAGAGCTAGGCCGGAGGGCGAGGAGGGCTCGGCGGAGGGCTGTGGGAGGAGCAGGGGGCATCGGGGTCGATTGTAGCTGGGTTCTTTTCGAGAACACGTCCCGAAGGGACCGCCAGCCGCGCAGGCGGTTTTGGCTTTTGACTGCCGCGCGCAAACTATTTGTGAGCTCGGGGAGGAGAATGTGAGAGGTTGGCCTAAGAGGTGACGGTTTGCGCGCTGGATGGTTTGCTTTGTTGTTGCTTTTCGCTATGCGCGCGTCCCCGCAGCAAGCGCCCGCGCCGCTCTCGCCTTCAGAGGCGTTTGAGCAGGCGATGGCACCTTTTAACGCGGCGCGGGCGCAGGCGGACGACCTGACGGAAGCGGATACGGTGGCGCTCGGAGTGGGGGCAAGGCGTGCTTCACAGGATTGCGCCGCGCTCGCGCCGAATGCAGAGGGGTTGGCGGGCGATGCCGGGCAACTGTTGGCGCTGGGGCGGCTGTGTATCTTTGGGCAGCAGTATGAGGCGGCGCGGGCAACTCTGGTGCGGTATCTGACTCTGCCAGGGCCGCCGGAGCGGGAGTTGGCTCTGTTGCTGCTTTCGCGGGCGCTGCTTGGCTTGAAGGCGCCGGGTTCGGCCGAGCCGCAGGTGTTGACGCTTATGCAGGATTACCCCTATGACGCGCAGATTCATTTCGCGGCCGATCAGGTGATTGACGCGATGGAGGGGGTGAGCGAGCGTTTCGACCGGCTTGCGCTGGAGCTGTGCGGGAAGCAGAACGCGGCGACCCTGCCGCTGCTGGCGAGCGGAAAGGCGCTGAGCGGCAAGGATGCGAGCGCTTCAGGGAACACTCTGTTCTCCGACGCGCTTCGCTGCGCCGCGCTGGCGGGGAGCACGGGGGATGTATCCGCCGGAGACATGCCAAAGTTGAGGGCCATCGCGCAGGGAGCCGCTTGGCAGGGAACGGCGGACTGGGCGCCAATGCAGGAATCGCTCGCGCGCGCCGAGATGGTGGGGAAGGCTGCGCCGCTTGGTGAGGTGCATGGGCGTATTCCCAGTCCGGGCGCGTCGGCGCTGCGTCGCGTGGTCCTCGGGCGCGGCACCGCGGTGCTTGTGGCGTTTACGCTGTGGTCGCCGAGCGCTGCTTCAACCGTGCGCACGCTGGCGCTTTCAGCGCCGAGCCAGCCAATTTGGGCGGTCACAAGCTGGGCTGCGAACACCGGCGGGGAGGATTCGGCTTCAGACAGGGTGGCATCCGGGTTGCGCGGCTGGGGTCAGGGCTTGCCGCCGCGCGTTTCCGTACTGGTTGTGCCAAATGCGGTTCTGCAGGCATTTCACGCGGATACGTTTCCGGACGGCATTGTGATTCGCAATGGCAAAGCCGTAGTGAACCAGCCGATCACGGGGGATGGCTCGATGCGTTTGCTGCTGGGTGCATTGAAGGCGAGGCCGCCAGGGCGATGAGCCGCGACGGCGGACCTGGTATTTAGCCCGCTGGCGACGCCGCCCCCGTATCGAGTAGAGCCTTTGTTCCGCGAGGGGTTTATCTGCCTGACAGCGGAAGGGCGCGGCCGCAAGCGGAAAGCGATTTCGCTCGGGGAGTATAGAGGCGCGAGCCACGGTTCCGTGGAGACCTGGCCCCGGCAGCAAAACCCGATCGATCGCACGCTGACGGAGGCGGGGCTGCGGCGCAGAATTGCGCTGCACCTCCCGCACATACTGCCCGCGCTTGAGGCGCTGGAGGGCACGAAGCTGATCTGACTACGCCGTCGCGAGTCGGCGATGAGGCGCCGGGCCGATACCAGATTTGGCAGATTCGGGCGCCAGACGAGATTCCCGATTTCCAGTACACAATGCTGTGGCACCCGAGGCTTGAAAGGGAGGCGCTGCATCGGTGG
>CAXTVG010000580.1:0-2021 GCA_964247505.1 uncultured Acidobacteriaceae bacterium | reverse complement strand
ATGATAGCCAGCGTGGAAATGTAGTGGGCGTGGCGGTCGCGCTGGATCACCTGCGTGGCGACAGGTGCGGGCGCAAGGCCCAGCTTGGCGCAGATCGCCTCCTCATGCTCCGGCTTGAGGTGCCCGAAGGTGCCGACCGCGCCCGACAGCTTGCCCACCCGCATGCCCTCGGCTGCCGCGTCGAAGCGGGTGATGTTGCGCTCGGTCTCCGCGTACCAGTTCAGCAGCTTCAGCCCGAATGTGGTCGGCTCGGCATGGACCCCGTGGGTGCGCCCGATCACCGGCGTGTGCTTGAACTCGAGCGCCCGCCGGCGCAGGACCGCCGCGAGCGCGACGAGATCTTCACGCAGGATCGCGGACGCGGCCTTGACCTGGAGCGCCTGCGCTGTGTCGACCACGTCGTTCGAGGTAAGCCCGTAGTGCAGCCAGCGCGACTCGAGCCCAATCTTTTCCGCCACCGCCGTGGTAAAGGCGATCACATCGTGCTTGACCTCAGCCTCGATCGCCTCGATGCGGGCGAGATCGAAGCCGCCGCGCTCGCGGATGGCCTTTGCGGCCTCGGCAGGAACAACGCCTGCCTCGGCTAGAACCTCGCTCGCAGCGGTCTCCACCTCGAGCCAGCAGCGGTATTTGTTTTCCTCGGTCCAGATCTGGCCCATGGCCGGGCGGGTGTAACGTCGAATCAAGAGCGTATCGTCCTTTCGCGCGCGAAAACGATTGTAGCGGCTCGCGCATCCAAGTGCCGGTCGAACACACAAGAGGGAGTACAAAACAACATGGAAGAGCTTGTCACAGTGGGGCGGTTTCCGGAGCCGATCGAGGCTGAAATGGCCCGCGGCCGGCTCGAGTCCGCCGGGATTGAGGTTTTAATGTCAGGGGAAAACGCGGCCATCCTGGAGCCGGGACTGGGGCCTTTGCGGCTGCAGGTCGCGCCCGCGGATGAGGAGGACGCACGCGCAATCCTGGCCGACGCGGGAGCTGAACTGGCCGAAGCGGAGGAGCGCGTTGTGATCCGTCCAGGCGAATTGCCCTAGCAGCTTGCGAAGATTGCTAGAGCATACCTCGAAAATCCGCTATAGCAACCGCCTAAAACCTACTCCGGAACGCCGAACCGGGCCGCCATTTCGTCGTACAAAAAGCCTTCTCCGGGGCGGTACGGCTGCACCCATTCGCCGTCAATGCCGAACTGCGGAATCGCCCGCTTACCTACCTGGCGTAGCACCTCGTCGGCGGCGCCGGGGGTGTTTTCAATATCGATTTCGCGGTAGGGGAGGTTGTGTTTCTCGAGGAAGCGCTTAGCTTCGCGGCAGTCGCGGCACCAGGAGGCCGTGTATACGAGCAGGTCCATACTGTCGAAATCATACAGGGTCAGACGGGGTTCTGCTCATCTTCCGGCTTGCGCAATCCCAGGCGTTTGCGCTGAAAAAACTCGCGCAAAACAGCGCCGCACGGCTCGGCCAGTACACCGGGCTCGACCAGCAGTTGATGGTTCAGCTGAGGGTGATTGAGCACGGAAAGCACCGAGCCCGCGGCTCCTGCCTTGGGGTCGGGCGCGCCGTACACCAGGCGGGTGAGGCGGGCGTGGATCATGGCGCCCGCGCACATGGCACAGGGCTCGAGCGTGCAGTAGAGCGTGCACCCGAGCAGCCGGTAGTTCCCGAGCGCCTGCCCGGCGAGGCGCAGGGCGACGACCTCGGCGTGGGCAGACGGGTCGTTGTCGCGCAGAACACGGTTCTGGCCCGCGCTCACGAGCCGGTCGCCGTGGAACAGCACCGCGCCGACCGGGACCTCGCCCGCTTCCGCCGCGGCCCGCGCCTCAGCCAGTGCCAGTTCCATGCGCGCCCGGTCCAGCAAGGTTTCAGCCGGCAGAAGCTTTCCCGAGCGCGGGCGGGCGCGCGTCAACCCAGCGTCGAAAAACCCCGATCAGCTCCTCAACCTCGGCGCCTTCGCCCCGGAAGCGCTGCGCGTCCAGGGTGCAGCGCAGCCACGCACCGTCGATGGCGCAAACCGCCAGTTTGCGC
>CAXTVG010000579.1:0-2030 GCA_964247505.1 uncultured Acidobacteriaceae bacterium | reverse complement strand
AGGGTGAACCAGCGGCGGCCGCGCTGGCGCAGCGGGAAGCGGCGCTTGCGCGCTCCGAGGCCACGGGAACCATCTCGCGGCAGGCGGACGCGATGGAGCGCGCGCGGCTGAGTGCGCAGCGCTACGCGGACCAGATCGCGGAGGTCGTCTACGAACAGGGCGACCTGAAAAACCAGAACCTCAACAAAGAGGACGCGCAAACGCAGGCCCAGGCGCTGCAGAACCGCCTCGACCAACTGCGCGATGCGGCCAAACTTCAGGCCGGGCAAGACCAGGGCATCATCGACGACGCCGGGCTGCAGGCGGAGTGGAAGAACACACTCAACCATTTCGTGCAGGCGTCCGAGGATACGGCAAGGCAGATCGGCAGCATCTTCACAGATTCCATCCAGGGCGCGAACACGTCCCTGGCGCAGGCGGCGACTGGCGAGTACCGCACGAACCGGGAGCGTATCGCCGCGCTGCGCGATGGCCTAAGCAACACGGTGCGCGGCGCGGGCTCGCAGGTCGCGAACGCCGGTCTGCAAAAGCTCGAAGGCGGCGCGCTCAAGGCGCTCGGCTTTGGCGGCAAACCGGACGGGTCGAGCAACAATCCGTTGTTCGTCAAGATGGCGGGCGGGCTCGGCTCGGCGGCGGCCGGGGGCGGCTCGCTGCTGCGCTCCGCAGGGTCGTGGCTGAGCGGACTCCTGGGCGGCGGGCACAGCGCCGCGGCCCCGTCCGGGTTGCCGGGCGTGGCGCAGCAGCTTGGGCAGGGCTCGCTCGACCAGGGCGTGATGGGCGCGATCCTGCAGGGCGCGTTTGCGTCCGGCGGCGATGTGGTTGCCAACCGGCCCGCGCTGATCGGCGAAAAAGGCCCGGAGCTGTTTGTGCCCTCATCCGCCGGGCGCATCGTGCCGAACAACCAGCTGATGGGCGGGGATACACACCTGCACTACGCGCCGACGATCGACGCGCGCGGCGCGACGGACCCGGGCATGGTCACGGCTATCGTGAACCGCCAGCTGCAAGCGCACGCGCCCTCGATCATCGCTGCGGCGAACTACAAAGCCAAAGACACGGCGCAACGCCGTCCCGCTTCCGCCCGCTAACCCCCAGCTAAAAGGACCCCCCCATGCTCCGCTTCCCCCGCGGCCTCGCGGCCGTGTGCGCTTTTGCGCTCGCTTTTGCGCCCGTGCTTCGCTCGCAAACTGTCCAGCTCACCGCGGGCGGCACAAATACAACCGTTGGAACGCCCTCGGTGACCGGGGCCAGCACTGCGACCGCGGGAAATACGGTCACATTTACCTGCACCGGCGGGCCACCCCTTTTCTTCACGGTGCAGAACACCCGCTACCCGAACGACCCGAATAACCCCTACCTGCAAACCGCCACCGGCAACAGTCTCACGATCACGACAAACGATCTCGCTCCGGGCCAACACGCGGTCCAGTGCGCGACCAACACGTCATCGGCGGCCAACGTCGTCACCATCGCGGGCTCGCCGCTCACGAGCTATGTGGTTGCCAATGAGATCGACGATGCCTCCTTAAATCATCTCGCCAAAGGCACCTTGTGCTTCACGCCGACCGGCTCCGCGTGGCAGCCTGTTCCGTTCAACATTGGCGGTGCCGCGAACGCTCGCCCTGTGCCGGTGTGCCGCAGCGTGACCGATGGCAGGATCAGTGACCTGCTGATGGTGGGGCGCTCGGATCGCAGCCAGCCTTTCGGGGTGCAATACGCGATCGACCTGACGGACGCGGCGACGGGGCAGAAGCAGCGCCTGGGCTACGCTTTTGTTACGGGCGATACATGGGTACTCAACAACTGGTCGCCCTCGACTGTCCAAACCGCGCCGCCTGCTGCCTGGGCGCCCAGTGTTGCCGTCGGCACCGTGACCACCGGCTCTCCCGGCGCGGCGGCCATGGTGACCAACAGCGGCGGCCCGACCGGGGCTATCTTCAATTTCTCGCTGCCGCAAGGCATGCAGGGGCCGACGGGTCCGCAAGGTCCGCAGGGGCCTGCCGGACCTCCGGGAGCGCCGGGCTCGGGCT
>CAXTVG010000578.1:0-2030 GCA_964247505.1 uncultured Acidobacteriaceae bacterium | reverse complement strand
CACGTTTCGTTGTTGAGTTATTTCAAAAATTGTGTTTTGAGCAAATATTGTGTCCTGGCTGATGGACTTGGTCTCTACAAAGTCAGCAAATAGACGACGCCGTCTGCTTAGTCAGTTTCAAGCTCGGCTCAAGCTCGGCCCCACCTCGGCTCCTGGAGATGTGGGGAAACGAACCTGGATCTTCGTCCCATCCGAACTTCAAGTTGACAGTCTTTCTTGACTTCCCAACCTTTTTCTTAACTAAATCCTACCAATTCGAATTGAAATTCCCCAATCCCTTTATTTCCCTGCGCAAGCATGACCAAGAAACCCGCCTCTCCAGCCTACGTCGTCGGCGTTGGCATGACCAAATTCATCAAACCCCGCGGCAAAGTCGATTACACCGAGCTAGGTTTCGAGGTCTGCGCTCTACCCAATACCTTGCGCATCCAGCAAAAGTTAACAATTGATCCTCCTTCAAGGCCGGCATAAAAGCCCTGCTCGATGCCCAGCTCAACTACGACGAGATCGACCAAGCCATCGCCTGCTACTGCTATGGCGACAGCTCCTGCGGGCAACGGGTCTTCTACCAATTCGGCATGACCCAGATCCCCATCTACAACGTGAACAACAACTGCTCGACGGGCAGCACCGGACTACACATGGCACGACAAGCCGTGTCGCACGGGGCGGCCGACGCGGTCCTCGTGATCGGCTTCGAAAAAATGTCCTCAGGCAGCATCAAAGCGCACTGGAAAGACCGAGCAGAACCGATCGGCACCTCGTCGCAAATGATGGCCGCGACGCGAGGCATCACCAACGCCCCCAGCGCAGCCCAACTCTTCGGCAACGCCGGCCGGGAATACATGGAGCGGTACGGAGCGACGGCGCGCGACCTGGCCGAAATCGCGCGCATCAACCACGCCCACAGCGCCGCCAACCCCTACAGCCAATTCCGCACCGCCTACACCCTCGACGAAATCGAGCAGAGCCCCATGATCCACGACCCGCTGACGAAACTGCAATGCTGCCCGACCTCCGACGGCGCCGCCGCGGCCATCGTCGTCTCGGCCTCCTTTCTCGCCGCGCACCCGCACCTCCGCCCGCGCGCGATCCAGATCGCAGGGCAATGCCTCGCGACCGACTCCCCGGACCTCTTCGACCGCTCAGCCATGAACCTGGTCGGATACGGCATGAGCGCGCACGCAGGGCGGGAGGCGCTGTCCGAAGCCGGCCTCGCCGCGCGCGACATCCGCCTCGTCGAGCTGCACGACTGCTTCTCCTCCAACGAGCTCCTGACCCTCGACGCCCTCGGCCTGTGCCCGCCGGGGCACGCCCACCACATGGTCCGCAGCGGCGCCATCGCCCTCGGGGGCCGCTGCGTCGTCAACCCCTCCGGCGGGCTCATCTCCAAAGGCCACCCGCTCGGCGCCACGGGACTGGCCCAGTGCGCCGAGCTGGTGTGGCAGCTGCGCGGCGAAGCGACGAATCGTCTCGTCAAGGGTGCCCGCGCCGCGTTGCAGCATAACCTCGGTCTGGGCGGCGCCTGCGTCGTCACCGTGTACACGCGCGCGGACGGCAGGAGTAATGACGGAGTCGGCAACGACGCAGTCGGCTCTGGCGAAGTCGGGTTCAAGGCCGGGGTGGAACACGAGTCCGGCTGGCTGGGCTACAACGCCGCCGTGGAGGCGCGGGGGTTCACCCCCGAGCAGGTGGATCGGGTGCGCAGTCGGCGGGCGCGGAGCGCCTGGGCCCTCGGCGATACGCAGAAAAGGGTCGAAGCGAGATTTTAGGCTGGCTTTGGCTTCAGATATATACGTTTAATAAGGGAAGGGGGGGTTATAGATGCGATAGATGGTTTTTATGGTTCATGATGCATGGGAATAGGGGGATAGGAATAGGGGAAATATGCGGAATAAATATCTTAACGATTCGCAATCACATCACATCACGGCTTCGAAATCATGAAAAGTAAAGTTCGCTACGCTACTTTTATCGATATCCGCGCCCCCCCCTTTTTTTTTTTCTTTTCCAGGGGAACCTTCCTTTCC
>CAXTVG010000577.1:0-2035 GCA_964247505.1 uncultured Acidobacteriaceae bacterium | reverse complement strand
CCACAGCTTCTGGCAGCGCTGGCACAGCACCTCGCGCGCCCCGTGCGCCATCGTGTGCTTGATCACCGCGTACAGGGCGTCGTGGCCCGCGTGCATCTCCTCGGCCCCGTTGCCGCCTTTTTTGTGAGTGCAGTTCCCCTGCTCCCATTGCTTATCCCGCTCCTGCTGCTCGATGGTCGCCCGCTGGCGCTCGCGGTCCTGCTCCTTTTGCAGGCGCTTGGCCCGCAGCGCCTCGACCGCTTCCTGCTCCAACTCCAGCTGGAGCTCCGCGCGCGCGAGCTGCACCGCCGCCAGCCGCTCTTCCACTGTTTGTTCCGTTCCCCTTGCCATACCTTGCCTCACAGTGCCGCAATGTCGATTAAGTTAACGCGGGGGCCGGCCAGAGCAGGCAGCCCCCCGCGCGTCTCTCACTAGCGCGCTCCCCGGTGCGCGCTAGGAGATGTTGGTGGGCGCGTCGATCAGCCGCGCGCGCATCACGGTGTCGGGCGGCGGGGTCACGGTCCACTTGCAGTTGTAGGCCGCCGAGCCGCCGATCATGCGCGACGGATCGCTCACGCTGGACGAGTCGTACTTGTTGGTCCACACCTGCAGGTTGCGCCAATCGTCAGTCGCCTCGGTGTTTTTGCCCTCCGTCTCGCCGAGCGAGATGGAAATCAAGGCGTCCTCGCCGAAGATGTAGGTCCGGAACGCGGTCACGCCCGCCGTGCCCTTGTAGTTCGCGGTCGTGGTCACGAGGGTGGACTCCATGAATTTGACCCCGCCCCACTCCAGCGATGGGACGTTTTCGCCTTCCTCGCCCGAAGGCAGCTCCTGGAGCTTACCCACCCCTTCCGATGTCCGCTTCAGGATGTCGGTCGCCGAGCCGTAGGTCGTGTCGTTGGTCGCGTCCCCGGTCACGAACGGGTGAACGATGCCCCGGAAATTTCCGTCGATCGGCTTGATGTTCCGCCCGGCCATCGAAGCCCGCGCGGTATTGATGTTCGCCTTGGTAAAGACCTGGGTAACGCCGTTCTGGACGTTCACGCTCGGGTCGATCGCGATCAGCGAGTCGGCTGCGCGCTGACTCAGCGTCGACAAGCTCAGGGCCAGCCGGTAGCCGAGCTCCTTTTGCCCGTTCTCAAGCGCAGGGTCGATCGCGGTCTGGAGCACCAGGTCCGAATAGTTCAGGTAGTCGGCGTACTGGCCGATGGTGGAGGTGTTATTGACCACCTGCAGCGTCAAGCCGGTTCCCACCGTGCCCTCGGCCGCCTGCACCGTGTTCGGGCCCAGCGTGTTGTAGCGGAACAGCACCAGCTGGTTGCCGGAGTTCGCGGGCAGGGTGCGCCGCGTCATGCAGCGCATAAAGAACAGGTTGGCCTTCAGATTCTTGATGAAGGTGCGGGCGTAGTACAGGGTCTGGGCTGTTGAAAGCGTTGAGACCAAGTTCGATGCGGGGCTGTAGCCGGGCATGGCGCTTCTCCTCTCGGGTGAGCGCCTGGGGTTTGCTTATCGCTGCGCCGCGGCCACGGCTTCTTCAAAGCCGGGCTCGTGGTTGATTTTGTGCGCCAGTTCGGCGAGCGTGAGCTTATCCAGGTCGCGTTTCGTGTAGCGGGGCCGCCCCTGTGCCGGCATCGTTGCCGCCGCTCCTTGCGAAGCGCGAACGCCCGTGCTCAGGGTCCTGCGTGGCCGCGTCTGCGCGAGAGGAATAGGCTCCCTGCCTGCTGCGGGTTGTGCGTTTCCGGGTTCCGGCTCATCGTCCGGCCGCTGCTGGAGCAATCCCGCTCCGCGCAGCCGCTCGAAAGCCGCCATGAAGTTGTCCACTGTCGGCTGCATGCCCTGCGTCTGCATGAAGTTCACCAGCGTCAATTTGTTGTGGTCCGTCGGGTACCAGTCCGGCGCCGCGTTCGCGAACTTCACCGCTTCGGCTTCCGCCGCGCGCTCCGCCTTGCTCTGGTTCCGCTCGGCAATCAGCTGGCCGACCTCGGCCAGGTTGATCCCCTTGCTCAGCAAAATCCGTTCAACCGCCAAATCCGACTTTGCCGGGTCTGAAATGTCG
>CAXTVG010000576.1:0-2036 GCA_964247505.1 uncultured Acidobacteriaceae bacterium | reverse complement strand
TCCGCCCCCTGCGAGCGCGGAAACAGCTCGTACCAGGCCGAAAATCGCGCCCGCTCCCGGTCCACCCAGACGTCGAGCCTCCGCTCATAGCGGGTTTCCAGCGCCGCGTCCGGATACCGCTGCGCCAAGGCCAATAGCTCAGGCGCAAGCGCGGGCGCGGCCAGCGTGGCGCGCTCCCCTTCCGCATTTCCGGCCTGCTCTAATTCCGCGAGCTTGTCGCCGTTCGCCCGCAGCTGCTTGGCCACGGCCTGGAGAGAGCGCGCGTCCTTGCCGCGCGCCCGGCCAGCGACCTGCTCCACCAGCATCGCCCCCGTCTGAAGTTCCAGCGCTACATCCTGCCCCGCCTTGAGCTTCTTCCCAAGCCCATCCGCCCAGGTATCGACATGGTCAATACTGGATGCCAGCGTGTACTGGTACAGCCCCTGCTCCGCGGCCGTGAAGCTCGCCTGCCAACGGTCGTTCCCCAGCGGGACCATCGGGGTCGTAGTCCACTCCTTCGCACCGGGCTCGCGCCAAAGCAGCCGCGCTTCCACGTGATCGTGCCCGTCGCCGAAGATGTCGGCTTCCACCACCACCGGGTCGCCTACCACCCGCTTGGCCGTAAAGCGTCCCGCGTCGATCTCCGGCGCAACATGCTCGATCACAACCCGCTTGCGCCCATTCTCCGGCTTCGGCAGCGCTCGTTTCTGAGGTGGCATTTGGGTAATTTACTCCTCCCACTTGTTAAAAACATTATTGAGCGACTCAGCCCACGTCGGGTGCGCGAATACCCCATCACGCAGTGCGGTATACGGCAGCCCGCCCATCATCGCGATCTGCACCATCGCGGCAATCTCCCCGCCTTCCCCCGCCAGAACCGCCGCGCCCAGGATTTGCTCCGAGTCCGCGTCCACCACGACCTTCATCAGCCCCCGGTCGTCGCCCGTCTCATACGCGCGCGCGATCGAGCTGGCCGGCATCTTCGCCACCCGCACCTTGCGCCCCGCTTTCCTCGCTTCTTCCACGCTCATGCCCACACGCCCCAGCTCCGGGTCCGTAAATATGGTGTACGGCACGGGCCGGTCCTGCGTCGACCGGCTGCCGCCTTCGAGCAGATTCGCGGCGACGATCCGGTAATCGTCATACGAGATATGCGTGAAAGCCGGCCCGCCTTTCACATCCCCGAGCGCATAGATCCCAGGCACGCGCGTTTCCAGACGGTCATTTACCGGAACAAACCCGTGCTCGTCCGCTTGCAGTCTGGTTGCTTCCAAATAAAGCGCCTCGGTGTTCGGCGCGCGCCCCGCCGCCAGCAGCAGGTGCGATCCTGTGACCGTGCGCTCGCCCTCGCCCTCCGTGGCCACAGTAAGCGAAACGCCCCCGCCCGCATTGCCTGCCGCCAGCGTCTTTGCGCTTAACAAAACCTCGATCCCGTCCTGCTCAAAAATCTCCAGCAAAGCGGCCGCAATGTCCGGGTCCTCGCGCGGCAGCAGCTGCCCCGCATTGCTCACCACCGTCACCGCAGCCCCAAACCGCCGAAACATCTGCGCGAACTCGACCGCGATGTAGCTGCCGCCCAGGATGAGCAAATGCTTCGGAATCTCGTCGAGCTCCATCACGGTTTCGTTGGTCAGGTAAGGCACTGCTTCCAGCCCAATGTCCGCAGGCACCGCCGTTCGCAGGCCGGTGTTGATAAAAATGTTCTCCGCCGTGAACACCCGCGCCGCGCCGCTGTCATTCAGCGCGACTTCCACCTGCTTATGGCCGGTAAACCGGCCCACCCCGCGCACCAGCTCGACCTTCGGGCTCGCAGCCAGGCGCTTCTCGCTCCCCGAGCGCCAAACGTCCACTACCGAGCGCTTGCGCTCGCGCACCTCGCCCATATCCACCGCGACCGGTGCCGCGTGAATCCCGTACTTCGCCCCCTGCCGCGACCGCTCCGCAATCTGCGCGGCGGCGATCATGGTCTTGGTCGGCGTGCAGCCCTCATTCACGCAGGTGCCGCCAACGTGCTTGCTTTCGACCATCACCACGCGCCGCCCCTTTTCCGCGAGCGC
>CAXTVG010000575.1:0-2039 GCA_964247505.1 uncultured Acidobacteriaceae bacterium | reverse complement strand
GTCTGGTACAGGCCGCTGCGCACCAAGCGCGCGGCTCCGAAGCACAGCGGCAGCCCGATCGCGAGGCCCAGCACAGTCTGCCGGAGCGCCCCGCGCACCACCATCCGGAGCACCCCGCCCCGGCTCGCCCCCAGCGCCATGCGGATGCCGATCTCGCTGGTGCGCCGCGCCACCGCGTACGCCGTGACCCCGTAGAGCCCGATGGACGCCAGCACCAGCGCCAGCAGGCCGAACAGCGTGGTCAGCCGCACCACCAGCTCCTGCTCGGTGAACTGGTCTCCCAACTGGTCCGTGTAGGACTGCATTTTGAGGATCGGGATGTCGGGGTTGATCGCCTGCAGCGCCCGGCGCACGGATGCGGCGGCGGCACTTTCGTCGCCCCGGTAGCGCACGATCAGGTTGGCGGCGAAGTGCTTGCCCGCCTCAACCACCGCATGCCTGCTATCGGGATAAACTGTCGCCTGCGCCATCGGCGTAAAGTACATCGGGCCCACAGGGTCGGACGGGCTGAAGTATTTGCTGTCTGCGACGACGCCCACAATCGCGAACGCACTCGCCGTGCTGTGGGTAGGGCCGAAGTGCTGTCCGAGCGCGTCCTTGCCTTTCAGGAAGCGCCGCACAAACGCTTGGTTCACAACCGCCACGGGCTCGCTGGTAGCCGTGTCGCGGTCGGTGACGCCGCGGCCCTGGAGTACGCGCGTCCCCAGCGCCGCGAAATATCCGGGGCTGACGGCCAGGTAAGACGCTGTGTCTCCGCTGTCATCGTGCGGCGGCATACTGGGCACGACAACATCGCCGCTCCAGTCGCTGCCCACCATGGGGCTGTAGGTTGCGTACGCAAAGCTTTCCACGCCGGGCATGCGCGAAAACACGTCATCGAACTGCCGGTATAGTCCCGCGAGCTGCCCGTACTGGTACCCCGCCGCACCTAGGTCTGTCCTGACAACCAACCGGCCCTGCGGCTCAAAGTGAAAGTCCTGGTGTTCCAAATGCCGCAAGCTCGTGACCAGCAGCCCGGCGGTCGACAGCAGCACCAGCGACAGCGCCGCCTGCCCAATGACCAGCACGCGCTGCGGCAGCGCGCTCGCATCGCGAGTGCTGCGGTTGGCCCCGCGTAGCGCCTCGACGGGGCTCGATCGCGAGCCGATCCACGCAGGCACAATCCCAAACAGCACGCCCGTCACCACCGAAGCCGCGAGCGCGAATCCGAGCACAGGCAACGAGGGCGCGGCCGAAAGCGGAGTCACTTGTGTGCCGCGCATGGCCAGCGCCAGGATCGCGCGCGTCCCCGCGTAAGCAACGGCAATCGCCGCCGCCCCACCGGCAAGCGCCAGCAGCACCGCTTCCACCAGTGTTTGCCGGACGAGTCGCCCGCGCGGGGCTCCCAGCGCTGCGCGCACCGCCAGCTCCTGCCGGCGGCCCATGCCGCGCACCAGCAGCAGGTTGGCAAGGTTGGCGCAGGCGATCAGCAGCACGAAGCCCGCAACCCACAGCAGCAGCTCCAGGCTTTGCGCGTACTGGTCGCGCAGATCGCTGATGCCGCCCGCCGCCGGGCCGAGCTCGGTGGTTTGCCGCGCGAGCGCCTTCTCGCTCACCGGCCTCGTGCTTAATAAACCCCGGTTCGCGTTGATCCACTGGTGCAGCTCGCCCACGACGGCCTGCTGCACGGCGGGAACTTGGGCCGCGTCAGAAATGCGCACCAGCAGATTCAGCCAGTTGGACGCGGGCAGGCGGTTGAGCGGGCGGTCCGGATCGAACACGGGCTCCCAGGCGATGGGCAGCCACAGCCCCGGCGCGTCGGCCTGCGCGCGCTCGCCCAGAAACGCGGGCGCGGCGATGCCCACCACCGTAAAAGGGTGCCCGGTCAGCAGCAGGGTCGAGCCCACCAGGCTAGGGTCCGCCCCGAACTTGGTGCGCCACAGCGTATAGCTCATCACCGCCGCGGGCGGGGCGCCCTCGCGGTCGTCCTCGGGCCGCAGCATGCGCCCGGCATAGGGCCGGACGCCCAGGACCGAAAAGTAGTTGCCCGAAACAAAGTG
>CAXTVG010000574.1:0-2042 GCA_964247505.1 uncultured Acidobacteriaceae bacterium | reverse complement strand
CCGCCACCAGCGCCTTCTTTACCGCGCCGCCCAGCACCATCAGCGCCGCATCGCGGGTTTAGTCGTCGGTCTCCCGCAGTCCGCCGATAAACTCACTCTCCTTGCCCAGCTGCTTCAGGGTCCGGGTCAGCTGCACGCCGCCGCCGTGCACCACGGCTACATCGCTGCCCGCGCGGCGCAGCTCCGCGATCGCCCGCGCGCAGCTCCGCAACAGCCCCGCGTCCTCCAGCGTCGCCCCGCCAAGCTTGACGATGTATCTCAAAGCAGCCCCTCCGTTTCATCCCACCCGTGCATCAGGTTCCAGTTCTGCACCGCCTGGCTGGCCGCGCCTTTCAGCAGGTTGTCCAGGCAGCTCACCACAATGCCGCGCCGCTCGTCTGGAGCGAGCGAAAACCCTAGGTCGCAAAAGTTCGTCCGCTCCACCGAAGCGATCTGCGGCAGCTCCGGAAACAGCCGGACCAGCCGTCGCCCGTCGTAGAACTCCGCAAAACAAGCCCGCATTGCCGCAAACGTGGTCCGCTCCCGAAACCGCACATACACGGTAGACAGAATCCCGCGCGGAATCGGCAGCAGGTGCGGCGTAAACGTCATCTGCTCCGCGCTCAGCCCAAGCTGTTCGCGCAGTTCTCCGCCGTGCCGGTGCCCCCACAGGCCGTATGCCGAAAGATTGTTCGCCGCGTACATAAAATGCGTCGTTGGCGTCGGCTCACGCCCGGCGCCGCTCACGCCCGATTTCGCGTCCGCGATCACCCCGAACTCCAAATCCAGCAGCCCCGCTTCGACCAGTGGCTTCAGCGCCAAAATGACCGAGGTCGCATAGCACCCCGGGTTCGCCACCAGCCTCGCCCCCGCGATCGCCTCGGTATGGAGCTCCGGCAGCCCATACACGGCTTCGCGCTGCACGGCGTCGGTTTCCGGCGAGTCCGCGAAGCCGTACACCGCGCGGTTCGCCACCTCCCGCAGCCGCCAGGCCCCGCTCAGGTCCACTACCCGCAGCCCTCGCCCCAGCGCCTCGGGAACCCACTCCCGCGATTGCTCGTGCGGGGTCGCGAAAAATACCGTATCCACGCCGTCCAGCAACTCCCAGCTGAACGGATGCACCCGCAGCGCGTCGTCGCCCGCCAACCCGCGCAGCGCCGGATGCACCCGCGCGAGCGAGTCCGCTTCCCGCCCCAGAAACACCGGTGCCAGCCCGGCCAGCCGCGGATGCCCCAGCAAAAGCCGCGCCAGCTCCTGCCCGGCATAGCCGCGCGCCCCCACCACCGCTGTTTCCCGTCCGCCCAATCGATCCGCCCTCATCCGATCAAGGTGCGCAGCCGGCCGCACAAAGCGCCAGCCCGCCGTTTGTCCATGCACCCCAGCAGCACCGTGTTATCCCCGGCCACCGGCCCCACCACCTCGGGAAGCTCCGCGTAATCGAGCGCCGCCGCCACCGGCTGCGCGCTGCCCATCACGGTAATCAACACCAGCAGGTTTTCCGCCTGCCGCACCCGCAGCCCGAAGCTTGCGAGCAGTTCGCTCAGCGCCGGCAGCTCGTCCTCATCATCGCTGTCGGCTGGAGCGCCGCCGCCGGGCAGCGTGTACCCTTCAGGCCCTTTCACGAGCTCGAGCTCCCGGATGTCCCGCGACAGCGTCGCCTGCGTCACCCGGTAGCCTTTCCGCGCCAGCTTCCGCCGCAGATCGTCCTGGCTCGCCACCGCCCGCGCGTTCAGCAAATCGCGGATAGCGGACTGGCGCACTGCTTTATTTTCGGAAGCCGTCACTGGCCGGTTCGTTCCTCTGTCGCGCTTGGAAAGTAAGATGCCGGCGAATTCCGGCCCGCTGCATAAAAATACAGTGCGCTGTATAGTTATGCAAGCGGCGGGGCTGGAAGCAGCCCACCGCCGGCTTTCCGTTAAGCCACTGAGAAATTCACCGCTTCGCGCCAACACAAAAGGACGTATATTTGCTCATGGGACGCCCTTCCGCACACGCCGCACACTCCGCCTCTCCAGGTCTGTACGACACGCGCTTCGACCATGAAAGCTGCTGAACCGGTTATT
>CAXTVG010000573.1:0-2044 GCA_964247505.1 uncultured Acidobacteriaceae bacterium | reverse complement strand
CAAATGGCGGCTGCTCCGGCAGAAGCTCCGTGCCGACATCGCGCATGCCTTCTTGCTCCGTGTGCATTTCTCTCCTCTCAGACATGGGCTGCCTCGCGCGCTTCACGGGGGGTTTGCTTGCGCCCGTGCAGCAAACCGAATACGGCGGGCACAAACGTGAGCGTGGCCACGGTTGCCAGCGACAAGCCCCCAATCACAGCGCGGCCTAGCGGGGCATTTTGCTCGCCACCCTCGCCCAGGCCCAGCGCCATCGGGACCATGCCGATGATCATTGCGAGCGCCGTCATGCACACCGGCCGGAACCGCGTCGCGCCTGCTTCAATCGCGGCGCGCAGCGCCTCACCATGCTCGGCGAGCCGGATCTTCGCGAACGAAACCACCAGGATCGAGTTCGCGGTCGCGACGCCCATGCACATAATCGCGCCCATCAGTGCCGGCACGCTCAGGGTGGTGCGGGTGATGAACAGAAACAGCACAATCCCAGCCAGCGCCGCCGGCAGCGCGGTGATGATAATGAACGGGTCGAGCCAGCTTTGGAAGTTGACCACGATCAGCAGGTACACAAGCACGATCGCAAAGAGGAGACCCGCGAGCAGCGCGATGTACGCGCTTTTCATAGTCGCGACCTGGCCCTGCAGCTTGATAAACGTCCCGCGCGGCAGGTGGTGGCTCGCGTGGTCCACAATGCGCTGCACGTCCGCGCCTACCGCGCCCAGGTCGCGCCCCTGCACCGCGCCGTAAATGTCCACGGTGCGGCGAATATTGTAGTGGGTCACGATCGCCATTTCGTTGCCGCGCTCCAGGTGCGCCACATTGCCCAGAATGCCCGAGTTGGGCGCGGTCGCTGAGCGGATCGGGATGTTTTCAAGCTCGGGAAGCGACTCCTCTTTGTACTGCGGCGTTTGCGCAACCAGCTGGTAGTTGATGTGGTTCTTCGGGTTCAGGAAGAACATGGGCGTGATCTGGAACGAGCCGCTCAGGCTGTTCAGTACGCTTTCCGCCACATCGCGCTCGGTAAAGCCGCCCTGCGAGGCCTTGGTGCGGTCCACCGCGACATGGAGCGTCGGGTAGTTGAGCGGCTGCTGCACGCGCACGTCCACCAGGCCGGGAACCATGCGCAGCTGCTTCAGCATGGTGTCCGCGATCCCCTTGCTCGCGTACACGTCCGCGCCCTCGATCTGCACGTCCAGCGGCGAGGGCAGGCCGAAGTTGAGGATTTGCGTCGTGATGTCGGCGGGGAGGAAATAGAACACATCGCCCGGGAACTGTTTTGGAAGCACAGAGCGCAGCGCGGCCACGTAGCGCGCGGTCGGGTGGTGGTGCTCCTTCAGGCTCACGATGATGTCCGCGTCACTCGCGCCCACCAGTCCGGAGGTGGAGTGCATGGTGTTGAAGCCCGAATACGGCAGCCCGATATTGTCGAGAACGCTGTCGAGCTCGCCCGTGGGGACTGTGCGTCGGATCTGGTCCTCGACCAGGTCGCACAAGCGCGCCGTTTCCTCAATGCGCAGACCGGTCTTGCCTCGGACGTGAAGGATGAACTCGCCGGAGTCGGTGCTGGGAAAAAAGTCCTGTCCCAGAAACGGCACCAGCAGGAAAGCACACAGGCAGGCGAGCAGAAACGCGGGCAGGAACACAACCCGCCGCATTACCAGCCGGGTCAACAGCGCCTGGTAGCCTGAGCGCGTACGCTCAAAGCCACGCTCAAACCACTGCTGAAATAAAACCAACGGATTGCGCGAGGGCGCCGGGTGATGGATCCGCAGGAAGTACATCGCGAGCGTGGGCACCAGGGTGCGCGACAGAATGTAGGAGGCCAGCATTGCGAACACCACGGCCTCCGCCAGCGGCACAAACAGGAACCGCGATACGCCGTTCAAGAAAAACATGGGCAGGAACACGATGCAGATGCACAGCGTGGAAACCAGCGCCGGCACCGCGATCTGCGCCGCGCCGTCCAGGATCGCCTGCCGCAGCTCGTAGCCTTCCTCGATAAATCGCTCGATGTTCTCGATCGTGACCGTCGCGTCGTCGACCAGGATGC
>CAXTVG010000572.1:0-2045 GCA_964247505.1 uncultured Acidobacteriaceae bacterium | reverse complement strand
GAGCGCTGGCGAGTTTTCTTCCGTTTCAGGTCAGGGCGTGCGATGTCCATGCAGGGAAACGTAGTCGCAACCCAGGGGCCAAAGCGAGAACTATCGTAAGTTGCTGATTCGATTCATGCCTCGGCGAGAGCCAGGGTGTCCGCAGTGTTCAATACCGGACAAAGGCGTCCATTTCCGGACACCTCTCCAATGCAATGCAGAAAACAACGCGGGTGCCCCACGTCTCGAGTTTGAGACGTGGGTTCTCGTGAGCGAAGGCTCACGACGCTCTGAGCGGAACGGGCTTTAGAACAGCGACCGAATCTTCGGCTCGATCACCTTCTGCAGCAGCGCGACATCGCGCGTCTCCGCGCTCACCTCTACCTTTTCGAACAGGTGCCACTCCTCGGTAAGCGTCAGCGATTCGCCCGGCGCAACAACGCGGCGAGGGCCGAGCAACTCGACTTCCATGTAGCCGCCTTCGACGTATACCTCGTTATTCGCGTCATAATCCGGGTAAGTCGCCTGCTCTTCGTTCGTAAATCGCTTCACAAATAGAGTGTCGTCGACCAAGTGAGCGCACCAATCCTGCTTATTTCTAAGCCCCATTTTTTGCGAATGCGCAAGGTTAGGGTCGGCGCGCAGCAGGATGTACGGCAGCCCCAGCGTAAACCGCGGGTCCTGTAAGTCGGTAAACGCGCAAAGAGCCAGCGGCTGCTTTACGGTCACACACTCGTCATGCGTCTGAAAGGGAACTCGAGGCACAATCGCCGTGCCGCAAGCCACCACCGTAATCGCCCAGGCCGCGATATCCACCGGCCACAGCGCATGGCTGGTCACCGTCTGCTCCAGCTTTACCCGCGAGCCGCCCGCGTCCAGCGTCACGCGAATCTCCTTCTGCATGCCCGCCGCATCCACAGGCTGGCGCAGCGTCACGCTCAGCTCGCCATTCGCCTCGTGCTCAATCGGGTCGTTGTCTGGCGCGTAGGTCGCCGGAAACAGCTCCGGCCACACCCACAGCCGATGCCCGCCGTACGGCTTCCACTCGCCCAGCGCCGTTTTCGTCGAGTTCTTCGGAAAAAGCGCCAGCAGATTCTTGCCGCCGCTCGGCCCGTAGAACAAAATGCGTGGGCCCACATCGGTTGTGACGATAACATCAACGCTGCCGTTCGACAGCTTCAGGCAGTTCGGCAAATCCATAAAAGAAACAGATTCAATACTCATGGTCTCACTCAACTTTCTAAGTGCGTTCTAGATCGCGGTCCAGCCGCCGTCGATCAGCAAAGTATGCCCGGTAATCAGCGAAGCAGCCGGAGAACAAAGAAACACAACCGCCCCCGCAACCTCGGGCGGCTCGCCGATCCGGTGCAGTGCGGCGATGTTCGCGACGGTAGCGGCCCGAAACTCGGGCGACGCAAGCGCAGGCTCGGTCCCCGGCGTGTGGATAAACGTAGGGGCAACCGCGTTCACGTTGATCCCAAACGGCCCCCACTCAATCGCAAGGCACTTGGTCAAGTGCGCGATCCCCGCCTTGGTCATGCAGTAGACCGACTCAGTCGGCAGCGCCACAAACCCCGCCTGCGAGCTCATATTCACAATGCGCCCGCCGCCCTGCCGCTTCATCACGCGCCCCGCGGCCTGGCAGGCGAAAAACGTGCCTTTCAGGTTGATCGCCAGCGTCCGGTCGAAGTCCGCCTCGTTCACATCGAGCGCGAGGTTCACCGGCGCGATCCCGGCGTTGTTCACCAGGATGTCGAGCCTGCCAAACCGCTCGACCACCTCGTCCACGGCCGGCCCAATCTGCCGCGGGTCGCTCATGTCCATCTGCACGGCGAGCGCCTTGCCGCCGCGCGCTTCCACCTCAGCGGTAATCCCGCTGTCAGCGGCTTTCTCGCGAAGGCCAAGCGCGACCGATGCGCCGGCCTCGGCCAGGGCAAGCGCGATTGCCCGGCCCAAACCGCGCGCCGCGCCGGTCACCAGCGCGGTCTGTCCGTCAAGGCGAAAACTCGGTAAAGCGTCCATTCTGTACTGATCCTCAAACTGCTTTGGCAGTGAGATGCAGCCAC
>CAXTVG010000571.1:0-2047 GCA_964247505.1 uncultured Acidobacteriaceae bacterium | reverse complement strand
AGAAACATGCGGACGAAGTTGCGCTCATTGGCATAGCCGAACAGAAGCGCTGCACCGATGTTGATGAGCAAACCGATAAAGGTAAGGACGTTGGGCGAAATGCGGGTGAGCGCCAGGCCGTTGACAATGGCCTGCAGCAACACCCCGCAGGCGCGGCCGAAGGCCCCGGTCCAGGTGTTCGCATGAGGTACGGCATGCGGCGAGGACGCAGCCGTCGGCGCAGGAGCGACGGTGCGCGTGGTGGGCCAGCGGCTCAGGGGCATGCGGTTCTAGTCAACCTCGTCGTGAATGGTCGTGAACTTGAGCACTTCCATATCCCGCTTGCCACTGGGCGTGACGACAACGGCGGTGTCGCCCACCTGCTTGCCGATGAGCGCCCGGCCGATGGGGCTGGTCGTAGAAATAAGCCCCTTCTGCACGTCCGATTCCTCGCTGGTGACCAGCTTGTACTGGATCTCCTCGTCCTTGGTGCTGTCGAAAACGGTGACCTTGGAGCCGAACGCGACTTTATCGTGGGGGATATTGGAGAAATTGACCAGCGCAAGCTCGCCCATGCGCTTTTTCATCTGTCCCAGGCGCGCGTTCACGAATTCCTGCCGCTGCTTAGCCATGTGGTACTCGGCATTTTCGCTTAGGTCACCCAGGGAAGCTGCCTTTTTGATCTCCTGAGGCAGTTCGTGGGCGAGTTCGTGCTCGAGTTGGCGGATTTCGTCGAGCAGCTTCTTTTTAATGTGCTCGGGGATGGTGTTTGTGGTTTCAGCCATGGTGATTCACAGGGTCCGGGGATCAAAAGATCAGGGAAATGCGGCAGCCCGAAGGCCTCCGCTGCAAAGGGAGATTATACCCCCGTGCCCGGACGGCTCGCCTGCCGCGCATCGAGGAAGCCCTGGAGAATGATCGTCGCGGCTACCTGGTCGATGACCGCCCGGTGCTCGCCGCGTGGGCGGTCGGCGGCGTACAGCGTGGCGTGGGCCTCGGCGGTGGTCAGCCGCTCATCCCATAGGTGGATCGGCAGGCCGGAAATTTCGTTTAGCTGCTGTGCGAAAGCCTGGACTTTGAAGGCTTGCGCGCTTTTCTCGCCGGACATGTGCAGCGGATTGCCCACGATAAAAGCCGCGCAACCGTGTCGCCGGGCCAGGCGCGCGACCGAGCGCAGGTCGTCGCGGTTCCCTTTCCGGTAGACAGTGAGCAACGGGTGAGCGAGCAGGCCGAGCGCGTCGGAGACGGCCACGCCGATGCGCTTCGTGCCGATATCGAGGCCAAGGTAGCGGGGCGGGGCGTCAGGCATGGGTTCCATGCTAGCGCGGCTTAGAATCGAACGGGTATGCGTCGTTTGCTTGGAATCGTCGTGCTGCTCGCGGTGTTGGCGGGCGCGGGTTGGCTCGCGTGGGTGTTTGCCTGGCCGTCAGGGCCCACGCACGAAGTTTTTGTCGAGATCGCGCCGGGCACCGGTACGCGGGCCATCGCGGACCGGCTGCGCGCGGCGGGCGTACTAGCCACGCCGTATGGCTTTGACCTGCTGCATGTGGCAGGCGGCGGCTCTCTCAAGGCAGGCGAGTACCGTTTCGACCATCCCGTCACGGTCGGCGAGGTATACCGCCGCATCGTTCGCGGCGATGTGTATACGGTGGCGCTGACGATCCCCGAGGGCGCGAATATCTTCGATATCGCCTCGCGGGTGGAAGCCGCGAAGCTGGGGACGCGCGCGGGCTTTCTTGAGGCTGCGCACACCCAAACCAGCCTGCTGGCGCGTATGGACCCGAAGGCCACAAGCCTGGAAGGCTACCTGTTTCCTTCCACCTACAGATTTGCCCGCCACACCCCGCCGGCCGAGTTGCTGCGGACCATGGTGCGGGAGTTCCAGGTGCAGGCTGTGGCGCTGGGAATGTCCGGCGACATGCACCGGGTGGTGACGCTGGCTTCGCTGGTGGAGAGGGAAACGCCGATCCCGGCGGAAAGGCCGCTGGTCGCGAGCGTGTTTGAAAACCGGCTCGGGCGCGGG
Organism: uncultured Acidobacteriaceae bacterium; assembly: GCA_964247505.1. Taxonomy (GTDB): domain Bacteria; phylum Acidobacteriota; class Terriglobia; order Terriglobales; family Acidobacteriaceae; genus EB88. Next base: position 45 of record CAXTVG010000571.1, on the reverse strand, counting down.
ATGCCGCTCGACACAGACCCCACCGTGATCTATGCGGCGCTGCTG
>CAXTVG010000570.1:0-2054 GCA_964247505.1 uncultured Acidobacteriaceae bacterium | reverse complement strand
TGGAACAGGGGCGCCCCATCCTTGCCGCGCCGCGCCGCCGCCACGCCCTCATCGTTGACCACCTCGGGCAGCGGCAGCCGGGTGCTCACAAATGCAAACGCATCCTCCGCGGGCAGGTACTTGCCGGTGTAGAAAAACGCGAGCCCCCGGTGGAAGTCCGCCTGCAGCGCGTTCGGGTCGTTGCGGGTCAGGTGCCCATAGGCAGTGGCCGCCTGGTCGTAATTCTGCGCGGCAAACTCAGCGTCGCCCAGCGCCAGCCAGGCCGGACCGTAGGTTGGGTCCAGCCGCACGGCATCGCGCAGGCGGCGCACCCGGTCCTCGGGCGTCCCCTGCACCAGCCCGCGGATGTAGTCCTCAAAAGCATCCAGCCGCAGATTCGCGTCCGAGGCTAAAAACGTCTGCTCGGCGACGTTATATCCGGGGTCCATCTGGCGCGTGACGCGCCAGGCTAGGGCATTAATCACGTCCGGCAAACGGTTCAGCTCGGCGGTTTCCGTCAGCGGCGCGCTTTCGCGCAGGTTGGTGATGTCCAGCACTCGCGCGGTCGCCGTGATCTGCGTGCCGTTTACTTGATAAGTCCCAAAAATAACCGAGTCCGCGTCCAGCGTTTGCGCCAGCCGAAGGGTGCTGGCCCGCGTGGGCTGGAAGTCAGGAGGCAGCCCCAGGTGCTCGAGCGCGTACAGCCGGTCCTTGCGGCCGATAGGCAGAAACCCGGCCGCGGCGAAGCGCTGGTTCAGGATTTCAGGGAAGGCCGCGCCGATCCAGTCCAGGCTGCCCGCCTCGCCCGTGTTCTCAAAAGGCAGTGCCAATAGCAGCTCGCCGTGCGCTTGGGGCGCGGTCGAGGGTACCATCGGCGCGGTGGGCTGCGGTCGCCCGGCGGTGGAGGGTTCGGGCATAGTGCTGCCACCCTGCTGCGCGCGTGCGGCAAAAAGCGAACCAACCAACAGTGGCAGCAAAATGGCAGTGCGGCGCAGAGAATTCTCCTTGACCGGAGGAAGCGCTTCCGGCTCACTGGCCGATTATAGAAGCCAACTGCGGGTGCTCGAAGCGCAGCACCGCCGCCCACTCCGCGCCGCGCCTCCCCTGCCACACCACCGTGCCGTGCAGCAGCGCCGCGACGGCCCCGGCGCTCAGGTCGTGGTGCAGGTCGAAGTAGCGCTCCTCCGCACCCTGGTCCAGCGTGGGAAAGTGAAACCCCGCCGGTTCGTATTTGGTCGAAAACACAATCGCGCTCGAGTAGTCCGCGGGCGAGCGGCTCAAATGTTCCAGGGCGCCAATCGAAAAGTTGTCGATCGGAACCACGGGGAGGGGCGTGCGTATGTACCCCAGTTCTGGCTTACGCAGCCCATCCGTAACAGGCCACGCGGAAAGCACCGCCCCGTGGGGATACCGCTGCGCAACCACGTGAATCGCCTCCTGCTCCAGTCTGATGGCGTCTACGTAGGCCAGCGTGTCCTCGGGCGCGACCCGGTACGGCGTCGGCAACAGCAGCGCGGCCGCAAAAGCGCCCACTGCCGCTGCAGGCAGCCACCACCAAACGCGAAACCGCGCGTATACCGCCGCAAGCGCGAGCAGCAGCACGAGCGGGTACTCCGGCAGCAGATAGCGTGTGAGCAGCGCCCCACCCAGCACGGAAAACAGAGCCGCGTTGGCCAGGATCACGACCCAGAGCCGGAGTTGCAGCGGGCGAGAGAGCCGCGCCCGCACCGGAGGGAGCGCCAGCGAACCGAGCGCGAGCGCCACCGGCACAAACAGGTTGAGGTGCGCCGAAAGGTGCAGCGCCCGATGCCCCAGCGCCAGCAAAACCCGCTCCGGCGTGAGCGTGCCGAGGGCGTTGTAGCGCAGGTACCCCGCGTTGCCGAACATGAACCCCGTACGCCAGCGGTGATAGCCGAACCAGGCAGCCAGCGGCACAACCGGCAGGCAGAGCCCGCCGGCTCGCCGCCAGTGCCGCGCTTCCAGCTCGCAGCAGGCGAGCGCCAACGGCGTCCCGATTGCGATCTCCTTGGTCAGCGCCGCGGCCGTGAAGCACGCCACAGCCGCCCAGGTGTTTC
>CAXTVG010000569.1:0-2061 GCA_964247505.1 uncultured Acidobacteriaceae bacterium | reverse complement strand
GGTCTGGGGAGCTCTGGCCATACCCGCTGGGTTTCTGCTCCTGCCCTGGGCCGCGCTCACGCGCAACGCGACGTTGCTGGATCGCTGGGGCGTCCGGGCGGGCGGCTTTGGCCTGCGCGCGGCCGGGGTGCGCACGCGTGTGCATTGCGAGGAGCCGCTCGCGCCGGGCCAGGCTTACATTTTCCTCTCCAACCATGCTTCGAATCTCGATCCGCCTCTGCTCGCGGCAGCGCTCGCGCCCCGGCGCGTGGCCATGCTGATCAAGCAGGAGCTTCTGCGCATCCCGCTGCTGGGCCGGGGCATGCAGCTCGCGGGCTTTGTGCCGGTAGCCCGGTCCGGCTCGGTCGAAGACGCAAAGCGCTCGCTCGATGAAGCCGCTCAGGTGCTCGCCTCCGGCATCTCGCTCGCGGTCTTTGTCGAGGGCACTCGTTCGCCCGATGGACGGCTGCTCCCGTTCAAAAAAGGCCCGTTTTTTCTGGCTATACAGTGCGGCGTGCCGGTCGTGCCGGTCACGCTGGTGGGAACCGGCGCGCTGCTTCCTAAAGGCAAGCTGAAGCTGCGCCGCGGCACGGTGGACGTTGTGATGCATCGCCCGCTTTCGCCGGGAAACTTCCCGACCCGTGACGCGCTCCGGGACGCGGTGCGCGCCGCAATTTCCTCCGCTTTGCCCGGCGAAGGGGAAAGCACCCTGCGATAACGGGTGCCCCACATCTCGATTTTGAGACGTGGGTTTCGAGTGCCGAATCGATGCCGGAATCGGTGCGCATTTTCAGATGCGGTCGTGAGCTTTCGCTCACGAATACCCAGGTCTCAGATACGAGACCTGGGGCACCCGTGCTGCTTGCTGGAAGAAGCAAACAGGAAGCCAAGGTGTTTCGCAGGGAATGCCGGCAAGTTTCGGAAACTTATCCTACGGCTTCACAAATGCGTTATACCCACTGTCGGCCAGACGTGCGCGCATGGCTTTCGCAGCCCCGAGTGTCGCGAACGGACCCACCTGTACATGGAAGAACTTGTCTGCGGAAGACGTGCGGACCATGGCCGCGAAGCCGTCGCGTTTGAGCGCCGAGGCTAGAGTTTGCGCGTCCGCCGCGCGGGAAACGGCGGCAATCTGCACCATCAGCTTCGTGTCCGAAGACGCAGAATCCTGGGCTGATCCGAGGAAGGCAGCGGGTTCGTGCGCCGCCTCTGCGGTATCGCGCAACGCATGCGCTACAGGGGCGGGTTGGATCGCCGCACCGCTGTTCGCGTCCGCAGGCGAATCTTCCCCCGGCGCAGGAACGCTGACCCCGGGCGCGGGTTTTGCGATGGGAGCGGCTGTTTGCACGCCACCCAGCGGTTTGGGCTCGGGCCGTGCGGCTTGGGCGGCAGCGAAGCCAGGAACCCGCCAGCCATGACCTTGTGAGTAGCCAAACCCGAAGCAAAGGGCGCATACCGCCGCGACCGCGAAAAAGATGCCCAGCAGCGCGGGCGCGCCCAGGATCAGGTCGCGCGGCGGCTCCTCGTCGAGGAGGGTTCCGTTACGCTCCAGCGCTTGTCTCATCCGTCACAATCCTCGGGCCGCCCGCGACCGGACCGGCACCCACCGACCGCCCCAGCAGCGACAGCATCTCGATCGGCAGCGGGAAAATGATGGTCGTGTTTTTCTCGTTGCCGATGTCCTTGAGCGTTTGCAGGTAGCGCAGCTGCAGGGTGGTGGGCTGCTCGGCCAGCAGCTTGGCCGCGTCCACCAGCCGCTGCGCCGCTTCAAATTCACCGTCCGCATTGATGATTTTGGATCGCTTTTCGCGCTCCGCCTCCGCCTGCCGCGCCATGGCGCGCAGCATTGACTCGGGCAGGTCCACCTGCTTGACCTCGACGCTCACCACCTTGACGCCCCAGGGCTCGGTGCGCGTGTCGATGATGGACTGGATGCGCTGGTTCAGCATGTCCCGGTGCGACAGGAGGCCGTCCAGGTCGACCTCGCCCAGCACCGAGCGCAGGGTGGTTTGCGCGAACTGCGAGGTCTGGTAGACGTAGTTCGACACCTCGATGACCGCCCGCGCCGGGTCCAGCACCCGC
>CAXTVG010000568.1:0-2064 GCA_964247505.1 uncultured Acidobacteriaceae bacterium | reverse complement strand
TTCCGCACGGGCGACGAGCTTTACCAGCGCAACGGGATCGGCGAGGTCACGTAACTGCTGCCGGAGAGCGCGAACTCGTTCTTTTTCCCGAGCGGGTCGACGACGCGGCTGATTTTCGAGCGCGACCCGGCGACCGGCGCGGTGCGCGATGTGCTGGACCGGGACGACCGGCACGAGGAGCGCTGGGAGCGGCGGCGGCCTTAAGCTGCGGCCGCGGGCGGGGCGTCTTAGTCGCGGCGGTACTGCTTGTACTCTTCAGCAAAGGGCGCGAGCCCTGCCAGCATGTATTTCTCTATCTCGCGATCCAAGTGCCCGTACTCCCTGGCATAGTAAGGGCCGCTAGCATGAAAACAAACCGCATCCCGGATAATTCCGGACTTCAAACGCAGCCTTCTTTCGAAGTTGTTTGCAAGAAAGTTATCCTCGCCTCGCCCCATCCCTAACTTTGAGAATAGAAGCCGGAGCCGCAGCTTCCGGTAATCGCTCCTGCGAAAGCAGGAACACCATCCGCCCGTTGGTCCTTGTTCGACCACTCGCCCGTTTCTTGCGTCTTCGGCGTAGTTTTCGGCAGTCGGCTTTGCCCCGTTTGTGAACTCGTTCTGGATCACATTCAGGGCGAGAAAGCCGTAGTCTGGAAAGGCTTGCATGTATTCGGCGAACGTGGCGTCGACCTTTGGGGGGAAACTCAATACATCGTCGTCCACGATAACAATGTAAGTCCCCTTCGCATAGCCGAGCAGCTTCTTATAGGCGTTCAGGCCGTAGTTCTTTTTTCGAGTGACAACATGGACCATCTTATGACCGCGATAGCTGGCGAGGACCGCTGGGGTTTCATCGCTCGATCCATTGTCCATCACGATGATCTCGCACTCTTGAGGATGTGCGATGCTCCCGATCAGCGCTTGAAGGCACGCCTGGATAAATTTGTGCCGGTTCCATGTGAGGAGAACGAAGCTAAACTTCATAGCGAGATCATAGTGCTTTCGCGCCGGGGCGTTTGCGGCCGGGATGGGAAAGGCGCCGTCTTCTCAGTGCGCTTTTTCAAAGCCGTCGCACCCGCTCAGGGGGGTGACGCGCAGGTGCATGGCGCTGAGCTGCTCCTGGCCGCATGGGGCCAGCAGCTCCTCAGACGCGTAGTGCGTAGCCAGGATTTCAAGCATTTGCGGGCTGGCCTCCTCGCCCTCCTGCCGGCCGAAGTGTTGACACAGACCGCACTGGCCGTCGCGCACCTTGATCATCGCTTGCCTCGTTTGCTGACTAGGACACGGCGGCGGCTCGGCGTGTTGCCCCCGGGATCTTAGAATGGGAGTGCGCGGGCGTGCATGCGACCTCTCGACCAACTCGACCTTAGCGGTGCGCGCGTGCTGGACGGCGGGTTCGCCACGGAACTGGAGCGGCGCGGGGTCTCGATTGAGGGGCCGCTGTGGTCGGCGCGAGCCTTGTTTGAGGCGCCGGAAGCGGTGCTTGCTGTGCACCGAGCCTATTTGGAGGCTGGCGCCGACGTGCTGCTAACGGGGAGCTATCAGGCCTCGGCGATGGGCTTTGAAGCCGCCGGTTTTTCGAAGGCGGAGGCCAGGAAAAAGGCAGGGGAGGCGCTTCGGCGCGCGGTTGAGCTGGCGGTTCTGGCTCGTTCCGGGTCGGCGCGCGAGGATGTCCTGGTCGCGGCTTCTCTCGGGTCTTACGGGGCGGCGCTGGCGAACGGGGCGGAGTATCACGGGCGGTACGGGTTTGCGGACGAGGCTGGGGAGCACGCCGCGCTGGTGCGCTTCCATGCCGAGCGGATCGGGTTGCTGGCTGGGACGGAGGCGGACCTGCTGGCGTTTGAGACGGTGCCGTCGCTCGGGGAGGCGCGGGCGATCGTGGAGGCGCTGGGACGCTGGCCGGATGTGGGCGCTTGGGTGTCTTTCACCTGCCGCGACGGTGCGCACACCGCACACGGCGAGCCGGTTTGGGAGTGTGCGGCGTTGCTGGACGGCGTGCGGCAGTTGGTGGCGTTGGGAGTGAACTGCGTTGCGCCCGCGCTGGTGGGCTCGCTGCTGGGTGAGTTGCGCGCGGGCGCAACGC
>CAXTVG010000567.1:0-2067 GCA_964247505.1 uncultured Acidobacteriaceae bacterium | reverse complement strand
TTCAGGCGGTCGCGCCAGTACGCCCGGGGAATGCGCGTGTAGTGAATCGCGCCGGAAATGATCTGAAAAGGCTTGCCGTCCAGCGTAAAGTGATCACCCTTCACCGCAAACGTGTGCTGCTGGGCCGACGCGGCGAGCGAAAAAGCGAGCAGGGCAGGGGCGAGCAGCAGGCGCATCGTGGACTCCGTGAGCGATCAGGTGTAGAGCTGTTCTAGCAGGGCGGGGTTGCGTTGCGCCAGGGTCAGGATCAGCTCGCCAAACAGCGTATTCGCCCACGCAAACCACGGCCGCGTGTACTTCGCCGCATCATCCTTCCAGAACGACTCGTGCATGAAGTGCGTTCCCGCCGTCGTGTTGCGGAGAGTGCGGAGGCATTGCGCGGTTTCCCGGTCATCCGTGCTCGAGAACGCGCGAAAGACGATGCTCATCGGCCAAATCCAACCCAGCCCTTCATGCGGCCCGCCGACGCCTTCGCCCGCGCTGCCCTTGAAAAAGTAAGGGTTCGCCGAAGAAAGCGCAAACGCGCGGGAGCGCTGGTAAACGCCGCGGTCGCCTTCCTGCACACAACCCAGGTAGTCCATCGAAAGCAGCCCCGGCGCATTGGCGTCGTCCATGCGCAAGGTGTCCCCATAGCCGTCCACCTCGTAGGCCCACATCGTGCCTCCGTCAGTCTGGAGGTAAGCATGCTGGGCTAGCGCGCGGCTGACCTCATCGGCCAGCGCGTGCGCCTCCTGCGCCAGCGCCGCATCGTGGCAAACGGTATTGGCCAGCTCGGCCAGCTGTTGCAGGCTTTTCAGGGCAAACAGGTTCGCCGGGATAAACAGCGGAAACGTGCAGGCGTCATCCGACGGGCGAAATCCGGAAAAAATCAGCCCGACCGGCCGCGCGGGGTTGCCATAGCCCGAAAGCGGCAGCGTGTCGGTCGGGTTCGGCGAGGAGCGCTGGAAATGGTAGGGCCCCGGCCCGTTCTTGCGCTGCTGCTCACGAAACGTGCGCACAATCGCCCGCGCCCCCTCGCGCCACTGCGCGTCGAACGGCGCCGTGTTGCCGGTCGCGCGCCAGTACCCGTGGGCCAGCCGCACCGTGTAGCAAAGCGAGTCGATCTCCCACTTGCGCTCGCCCACCCCGGGCAACATGCGAGTCTCGTCATGCACCGCCCAGGACAACGGCGCACTGCTCGCGCTGGGCAGAAACGCGTTCGCATATGGGTCCAGCAGCACGCACCGCGTATGCCGCCGGATCACGCCCTCGATCAGCATCGATAGCTTGGGGTCCTGCTTGCAAAACGGCAGGTAAGGCCAAACCTGCGCCGAAGAATCCCGCAGCCACATCGCGTCGATGTCCCCGGTAATCACAAACGTATCGGGCTTGCCTTCAAACGTGCCGGGGCTCACGGTCGTGTCGAGCGTGTTCGGCAAGCAGTTCGCAAAAATCAGCGCCAGCTCAGGGTCCCGAATTCGCTTGCTCACCGCAGCAATCGCCGCCTCCACCACGGGGCTCGTAAAGCGCCGCTCCGACGGCCGCTTGTCCAGCACGGGAGTAGGCGTTTGCACAGCCGCGGGCGCGGCGCTCTGGCCAGCCACCGGCAAGCGCGCCGCAGCAGCCAGCGCGAAACCGGAGCGGAAAAACGAACGGCGGGTGGGCATCGATTCCATCATGAGTAAAGTTTTCTTCCTCGCTTAATCAACGAAAGCTTAGCCCTAAACAGCTCTTGTCCCTGCGTGTAGCCGCACGGAAAGGCCCCGGTATAACCACCACGGGTGCCCCACGTCTCGATTTTGAGACGTGGGTTCTCCTGAGCTACAGGGCTTCGCCCCAGAAAGCTCAGGACCGCTTTTAGCAACGCGCAGCCCTAACCGCAGCTCACCCGCCCCGATACTGCTCCTCGCTCACCGGCTCCATCCACTCCACAGCCTTGCCATCCAGCTTCTCCTGGATCGCAATGTGTGTCATCGCCGTGGCCGCCGAAGCCCCGTGCCAGTGCTTCTCGCCCGGCGCGAACCACACCACATCCCCAGGCCGAAGCTCCTCGCGCGGTCCGCCCTCCCGCCGCGCCCAACCAAGTCC
>CAXTVG010000566.1:0-2069 GCA_964247505.1 uncultured Acidobacteriaceae bacterium | reverse complement strand
TCTCCTTGGTGAACATGCCCTTGGTCCCGACCGCGTTAAAAGACACGCCCTGGAGCCGGTCCCCGGTCGTCCGGATCACCTCAATCGCAACTTCATGCCCGGCCCCCCGCAGCTCCCCGGCGATGTGCTCCGCTTGCCACAGCGCCAGCTCCGAGCCCCGCGAGCCGATCCTCAGCCGCACGAACGCCGCCTCGCCACAGCCGCCTCTTCCATTTCCTCAGTCGCTTCGTCCACGCGCACCGCGGCCCCTTCCAGGTGAAAGGTGCTTTCCAGCAGCGAAAGCCGCTCCGCGTCGCCGTCCTCGGCAGCCGAACGCAGCGCCTGCATGGGCGCGTGGAGAAACTTTTTCGCGAGCCCCCGGGTCAGCGCCTCCAGGGCCTCGTGCTGTGCCGGGGTCAGGCTGCCCAGCCGCCCGGCCATCCGACGCATCTCCGCCTGCCGCATCGCTTCGGTTTGATCCCGCAACGCGATCAGCGCGGGGACCGCATCGAGCCGCTGCGCCCGCCGCGCAAACTCGGCAACCTCTTCCTCCACCAGCCGCTCGGCCAGCGCCGCCTCCCGCCCGCGACCGGCCAGGTTCGCCGTGGCCACGCTTTGCAGGTCATCGATGTCGTAGCAAAACACCCCGTCCACGCGGTTCATTTCCGGGTCAACATCCCGCGGCACAGCGATATCGATAAAAAACATGGGCCGCCCCCGCCGCCGCTGGAGAAAGCGCTGCCCATCCTCGCGCCGGAACACGAGCTCGTGCGAGCCGGTCGAGGTAATCACGATGTCCGCCGCGTCCGCCTCGTCCAGCAACCGCGCGAACGGCAGCACACGCCCTCCAAATGTCCGCGCCAACCGCTCGGCGCGCGCCTCGGTCCGGTTCGCGACAGTGATCGAGCTCGCCCCGCGCCCCAGCAGGTGCCGCGCCGCCAGCTCGCCCATCTTGCCCGCGCCCACCAGCAGCACCTGCTTGCCCGCGAGCTCGCCAAAAACCTTCAGAGCCAGCTCCACCGCCACGCTTGCAATCGAAACCGAGCTTGCCGCGATCCCCGTTTCGGCTCGCACCCGCTTGGCCGCGGCGAAGGTCGCCTGCAGCAGCCGATCCAGCTCCCGCCCGGCAACCCCGGCTGTTTGCGCGGCGCGATAGGCCTCCTTAACTTGGCCTAAAATCTGCGGCTCGCCCACCACCATCGAGTCTAGGCTGGAAGCCACCCGGAACAGGTGGCGCACCGCTTCGCCATCGCGGAACTGGTACAGGTGCGCGCGCAGATCCCGTTCGTTTACCGGGAAGCGCCGCGCCAAAAACGAACCGAGGTCCGGGGGCCGCTCCCCGTAAGCCGCCAGCAGCTCCACCCGGTTGCAGGTGGAAAGGATCATCGCCTCGCGCACCCCCGGCTCCGCCCGCAGCGCGGCCAGCGCCGCGGGTAGCGCGTCCCCGGTAATGGCCACCTGCTCGCGCAGCTCAACCGGCGCGTTGCGGTGGTTCAATCCTGCGAGCAAAAACCTCATGGGGCGGCAAACCTGTGCACGGAGCTGAGGAGGTTGGCTGCCCACACGCTGAGCACCACCAAAAAGGCGAGCGATGACACATACACCGCCTGCCGGCCGCGCAGCCCCTTGGACCGCCGCACCAGCAGGATGCATACATAGATGACCCACATGGCGAAAGAGAGCACGACTTTGGGGTCTTGGAAGTAGGCGGGCCCCACTCGTTCCTGCGCGATCAAAGAACCGGCAAACAGTCCCAACGTCATGCAGACGAAACCCAGGACCAATGTGGTTTGCGCGATGCGGTCCATGGTTTCAAGCGGCGGCAGCCAGCGGAAAAACCCGGGAGCGTGCTTGTTCTTGAGCCGCCGCTCCTGCAGAAAGTACAGCAAGGACGCCAGGAGCGAAAACACCAGCGCCGTATCCGCGGCCAGCAGCGCCGCCACGTGGACCGCCACCCAGCCACCCCGCACCAGGGGCGAGGAAAACGTGTACCGGTCGGGGCCCAGCGCCGAAGGCAGCAGCAGCAAGAATGCAACCGGCAGCGCGAACAGGCCGAAGGAAACCGTGCGATAGCGCGCGGCGATCAGCAG
>CAXTVG010000565.1:254-2072 GCA_964247505.1 uncultured Acidobacteriaceae bacterium | reverse complement strand
CTCGGATCGAGGCTTACGCGGCTTTCTACGCCGCGGTGGAACCGGGCCCGTGCCAGCCTTGGCGGAGCGGTTCGCAAGCATGATATGTCCGGGGGCGGTGCCTGCTTGCCGTGCGTCCGGGCCGCGCTGTATGGTACGCCTCGTATGCTTAAGCGGACTCGCTCTCTTTCCTTGCTGCCGGCTGTACTGTTTTGCGGTGGACTGCTTCATGCCCAGGGTATCTTTACGGATTCCAGCGATATAGGTGCCACGCTCAAGGGCTCGACCTCACACGACGCGGGCGGCAATACCTACAAGGTGACCGGCAGCGGCGATGATATGTGGGGCGCGCGCGACTCGTTTCACTTCACCTCGCTCCGGCTTGCAGGCGATGCGGTGGTCACGGCGGACGTTGCGTTTCCGGCGGGCGGCGAGGCCGTTCCGAACGAGAAGGCGGTGCTGATGTTCCGGCAGTCGCTCGACCCCGGCTCCCCTTACGCCGATGTCGCGGTGCATGGGGATGGGCACAGCACTTTGCAGTACAGGGCCAGGGATGGCGGCTCGACAGCAGATAGCACGTTTCCCGTGGCGCACGCGATGCGTTTGCGCCTGGAGCGCAAGGGCGATGTGTTCACGGCTTCGGTCGCGGGCGCTGACGGAAAGCTCTCGGCACCCCTGAGCACGACGGTTGCGCTGCGCGATCCTGTGTACGTAGGGTTGGGGGTGTGCTCGCACAATGCGCAGGGATTGCTCACGGTTACGTTTCGAGACGTAAAAGTTCAGCGTACATCCGGGAGCGCCACAGGGAAGTAAAAGCGAGGGTTATGGCGCGCATCTGACTAAAGGATGACTGATCCGACGACCCATCCCGCGAACGCCCTTGCTTTCGCCGCTTCCGCTTACCTGCGCTCCGCGATGCACCAGCCGATCCAGTGGCATGAGTGGGGGCCGGATGCGTTTGCGCTTGCCAAGGAGCAGGACAAGCCGATTCTTCTGGATATCGGAGCGGTGTGGTGCCACTGGTGCCATGTGATGGATCGCGAGTCGTACGAAAACCCGGCGCTGGCGGCAGTGGTGAACGCGAACTTTGTCGCGGTAAAGGTCGATCGCGATGAGCGGCCGGATGTAGACGCGCGCTACCAGGCCGCGGTGCAGGCGATGGCGGGGCAGGGCGGGTGGCCGCTGACGGCAGTGCTGACCTCGGACGGGCGACCGTTTTTCGGCGGGACATACTTTCCGCCGGATGACCGCTACGGGCGGCCGGGGTTTCGGCGGGTGCTGGAAACGCTCGCCGGGGTTTGGAAGGAGCGGCGCAAGGAGCTGGAAGGCACGGCGGAGCAGGTGTTGGCGGCGATCGACCATGGGGAGAGCTTCGCCGGGCGCGGCGGGTCGCTGGGGCCGGAGATCGTGGACGCGCTGGTGGGGAGCGCGCTGGGGAACTTCGACAAAGAGCACGGCGGATTTGGGGGCGCGCCGAAGTTTCCGCATCCGGCGGCGCTGGACCTGCTGATCGATGTAGCGGGGCGGACCGGCTCGGCTGAAGCGCGGGAGGCTGCCGGGCGGACGCTCGAGGCGTTGGCGCGCGGGGGGATGTACGACCACCTGGGGGGCGGGTTTCATCGCTACTCGGTGGATGAACACTGGGGTGTGCCGCACTTTGAAAAGATGCTGTACGACAATGCGGGCCTGCTGGTGAACTATGCGCATGGGTTTGAGACCTATGCGGAGCCGGAGTTCGCGCGGGTGGCGCTGGACGTGATGCGGTGGATGGATGAGACGTTGCGCGATCGGGAGGGGGGCCGGTTCTATGCTTGGCAGGACGCGGATATTTAGCTGGAG
>CAXTVG010000565.1:0-241 GCA_964247505.1 uncultured Acidobacteriaceae bacterium | reverse complement strand
AAGTGTTGGAAGGCGACGAACTTCGGCTGGCGGTGGCGTACTACGATGTGCGCGAGCAGGGGGACATGCACCACAATCCGGGGAAGTGTGTGCTGCGGGTGCTGCGGAGCCTCGCGGCGGTGGCGCAGGGGGCGGGTTTGCAAGTCTCAGACGCGGCCAGGCTGCTTGGGGCGGCGCAGGCCAAATTACTGGCTGCGCGGGAGCAGCGGCCTACGCCGTTTATCGACCGCACCATCTATAC
>CAXTVG010000564.1:0-2073 GCA_964247505.1 uncultured Acidobacteriaceae bacterium | reverse complement strand
ATGAAGACGGTTGGCGACCTGTTCGGCGCGCGCAAGATGCAGCTGCCGTCGGTACTCGACTCGGCCGCGGTGATGAAGGCGGCGGTCGCGTACCTGGAGCCCAAGATGGAGCGCATCGAAGGCACACAGAAGGGCACCATCGTGCTCGCGACGGTCAAGGGCGACGTACACGATATCGGCAAGAACCTGGTCGACATTATCCTTTCCAATAACGGCTACAAGGTAGTGAACCTCGGCATTAAGCAGCCTGCGGACGTGATCATCAAGGCCGCGCAGGACCACAACGCGGACGCCATTGGGCTGAGCGGTTTGCTGGTGAAGTCGACGCTTGAGATGAAGTATGTCATTCAGGATCTGGAGCGGCTCGCGATGCGGACGCCGGTGATCTGCGGCGGTGCCGCCTTGACGCGCAAGTATGTCGAGCAGGATTTGCGGCAGGAGTATTCGTCTGCAGTGTTTTACGCGGAAGACGCGTTCGCGGGGCTACATGTCATGAGCGATCTGGCCTCCGAAGACGGGGCGCGCGCGAAGCGGATGGAGGAAGGCAGCACGGTCAAGGTGTACCCGATTGCTCCGCACATCGCGGCTGCCCAGGCAGCGCCGGCGGTGGAAGCGCCTGTGGTGCGGTCGAGCGCCGTGACTCCGCTGGAGGGAACGCCGGTGCCCGCGTTTTACGGCTGCCGGGTGCGTAAGGATTTCGACCTGGACCTGATCTTCTCGTACATCAACGAGACGGCGCTGTTTAAAAACCAGTGGCAGCTTAAGACGGCTTCGGCTACGGACTACATTCGTTTGGTCGAGGAGAAGTACCGGCCGATTCTGCGCGAACTCAAGGCGGAGATCAAGGAGAAGAACTGGTTTTGGCCGAAGCTGGTGTACGGTTTTTATCCGGCCCAGGCGGACGGGAACGATGTGGTCGTGTACGAGCCGGAAGAGCCGGGGCGAGAACGTTTGCGCATCTCGTTCCCACGCCAGCGTGAGGGCCGCAAGCTTTCGATCGCCGATTATTTTCATCCGAAGGACTCGGGCCGCATGGATGTAATCGGATTTTCGGTCGTAACCATCGGCGAGCGGGCCAGCGAGGAAACCAAAAAGCTGTTCGACGCGGGCGACTTCACGCGTTACCTGTACGTGCACGGCCTGGGCGTCGAAACCGCGGAAGCGTTGGCTGAGTACGCGCACAAGCTCATCCGCGAGGAGCTCGGCATTGCGGGCGAGGACGCGGGCGAGGTGCGCGACCTGTTTCACCAGAAGTACCGCGGCTCGCGTTACTCGTTCGGCTATCCGGCCTGCCCGAATCTCGAAGACCAGACCAAGATCTTCGAGCTGTTGCGGCCGGAGGAGAACATCGGCGTGCGGCTCACGGAAGGCTTCCACCTGGAGCCGGAGCAGAGTACGAATGCGCTGATCGTGCACCATCCGCAGGCAAAGTATTTCGTGGTGTAGCTTTTTATAAAAACCCGCCACGAAGTGGCCGCCAGCCGCGCAGGCGGTTTTGCACTGGGTTTCGGGCTTTCTGGCCATACTGAAAAGAGCGCCCTCACCGGGGCGCTTTTTCTTTGCCCAGGAGAGCCCATGAAACCCGAAGAGTTCCTGCCCAAAGCCGCCGCTGCCGCCCACGCTGCGGGCCACATTTTCCCCGAGTACGCCGCCTGCGAGGCCGCGCTTGAGTCCGCCTGGGGCTCGTCCGCGCTTGCTCTACGCGCGAACAATCTATTCGGGCAGAAGCAGTCGCACCCGCCGCGTGGCGAGTCGCTGAGCCTGCCGACGCGGGAGTTTCTGCGCGGCGGATGGGTTACAGTCGAGGCCCACTGGATCGTGTTTTCTGACTGGCAGGACTGCTTCGTGCACCGGATGGCGCTGCTGCAGTCGCTTGAAAGCGGCTACCCGCATTACCGCGCCGCGCTGCTGGCAGGAAGTGGGGAGCAGTTTGTGGCGCAGGTGTCACAAAGCTGGTCGACCGACCCGGCGCGCGCGGCGAAGGTGCTGAGCGTATATCGCGCGCACTTTGCGGGAGCGGCTTTACAGACGGTGTAGCGAGGCGGTCGGCAGCTTTCGATGGCGAAGACCCAC
>CAXTVG010000563.1:0-2080 GCA_964247505.1 uncultured Acidobacteriaceae bacterium | reverse complement strand
AAAAACTGCTTGGAGCTGCCTTATCCCTGCATCATCGCGATGGTCGCCTGCTCGACCTGGTTAAAGGCCGTCACTGTTTTCGCATTCGCCTGGTAAGCCTGCTGCGCGACGATCATCTTTGAGAATTCATTGGCCACGTTTACGTTGGAGCCTTCCACGTAGCCGCCCTGAATCGTGCCCCGTCCGCCCGTCCCGGCGATGCCGACCTGCGCCGGACCTGAGCCCGCGGTCGCTTGGAACAGATTGTTGCCGATCTGCTGCAATCCCTGCTCGTTCGTCACGTTCGCCACCGCTACCTGCCCGAGAGTCTGCGACGGGCCGCTCGGGAAGGTCGCCTGGATCGTCCCATCCGCTTCAATCGTGTATTTCGTCGCAGTGCCGGCCGGATTGCCGTTCGGAGTCACCTGCGAGGTCCCGCTCGCGAGGGCTGCCTGCGTGACCAGGCCATTCCCGTTCGCGTCCGCAAGATCCCAGCTGATCGGTGCCGCGGCAGCACCGTCAGAAAAAGCCGGAACGGAAAAGGCGATCGACACCGGCTGGCCGCTCTTGCTGGTCGTCGTGCTTCCCGTGCCATCCGTGGTCGCCGTCAGCTTCCCGCTGGAATCAAAAGTCAAAGTGCCCGACGCTACTGTAGTGGATACGCCCGCGCCAGGCGTTCCCAGTGCCGCGCTCGGCACACTGATTGTGTAGCCCCAGTTGCCGGTGCTGCTCTTGGTGTAGTTCACCGTCAGCACCTGCGGCGCTCCAAGCGAATCATAGGTATTGATCGTCGACGATGCCGTGTCGCCGACCGCGGCCTGCGCGTCCAGATTCACGTTTGCCGTAAAGCTGGTGGTGGCCGTCGCCGGCTCGATGAGGCCCGTGCCGACCGTGAGCGGTTGGAGGGACGCGGAGCTATTGATTACGCCGTTTGCCGCCGGATACCCCATCACAAGCGAGCCATCCGGAGCAACCAGCTGCCCCGCATTGTTGGCCGTGAAGTCGCCCGCGCGCGAATACGCCGTGCTGCCATCCGTGCGCTGCACCACAAAAAACCCATTGCCGTTAATCGCCATGTTTGAGTCAATGCCGGTAGACGTAGCGGCAACCGAGGTAAAGTTCGTAGTGGTCGAAGCGGTTTCGACACCGCCGCCAGTCTGGATCGGGTCGCGCGCGCCGTTGGCAAGCCCCGAATCGGCAAAGATGTCGCTAAAGGTTACGTTCTGGTCTTTATAACCATCCGTGTCCACATTCGATAGGTTTGACGAGATAGACTGCAACGCGCTTTGGCTGGCGTTCAATCCGGACAAAGGAACCGCGAAAAATGACATCTACTTGCCTCCGATAAGGTTGGTGAGTGTTCCAAGATTGAGAGGTGCCGCGCCATTCGCGGCAGTCGGCACAGCAGCGGTCTGCGCGGACAAGGCAGCCGCCAGCGCGGCCTGGCTCCCCGCCAGCCCTGCCGCGGACGACGCCGGATCGAGCGAAAGCCCATCCCCCGCGCCAGAACCCTGACCGGCCTGCTTCACCCCGGGATTCGCGCCGCTCGCGCCCTGCGTACCGCTCGCGCCTGGCGTACCGCTCGCGGCCGTCGTGCCCGCCGCCGCGGTTGGGTTGAGAGTCTGATTAATGCTGATCAGCTGATCCAGCTGGTTCAGCGAGATCATCTGCCCCACCATCGCGGTCGGGTCCATCGGCTGCGTGGGATCCTGGTTCTGCAGCTCCTGCACCAGCAGGTTCAAAAATGTCGTCCCCAGATTACCCGCGGACAAGCTGTTATCCGAGCTGCCCGTGCTGCCCGAACCGGTTGTGCCGCTCGCCTGCGCTTTCGCCTTGCCCTGCACTGTGCCAAAGAATGGAGCCGCTGTTGCCGCCCCGCCAAGTGTTGCTCCCGTCATCATCCCCTGCCTTTCCGCTCGCGCGGTTTGTCAAACTGTTTACAAACCCACATCACGCCCGGACACTGAGGCGCGCCCCTGCAACCGCTCCCGCCGGCTCGGCTTCCACTGCGGACCGAACTGCGCGTGGAGACGCGACAAACTGCTGAGGCCCCGCGAACGCATCCCCACTGCGGCTCTGCCGGCCGCCCTGCGCGGACGCC
>CAXTVG010000562.1:0-2083 GCA_964247505.1 uncultured Acidobacteriaceae bacterium | reverse complement strand
CCTTCCCGCTCAGGCAGCGGGCCGCGCGGCCTCGCCAGCCCCGCGCGCCAGCCGCTCCGCATGGTCGCCCGCGCTTCGGCGTCCCCGTACTGAGCGCGGTAATCGGCGGCGGCCTCCCAGAGGGCGCTCCATGCTTCTCCTCCGTCACACCAGCTCGCGCCCACCATGCTCGCGATATTGAACGCGGCCGTGTTCAGCGCCGTGTTTCGCACCCCCATCCCCGAGGGCAGGGCTTTGAACTTCGCACATTCATCGGCGAGCGCCTTTCGGGCGTACTCGCGTTCCCTCGCGGGAGCCTCCGGGCGTGGAGCTCCGCCCAGATCGGGCGCGGCGACCGTGGCGCGTTCGGGCTTGCGAAGCCGGGCCAGCAGCTCGGGCGGCGCTTCGGCGGGCTCCCCGCCCGGCTGAAAAGCGTATCGCGCCCCCGAAGGGTGAATGGATGGGGGATAGACCACAAAAAAGCCCGTCCCGCGCGCGTCTACCTCCACATCGGGCGCGATGAACTTTACCGGGCCGGGAACATCAATCCCGGCTGGCAGGCGGAAGTAGAAGTGCCAACCTCTTCCCGTTTTCACTGTAAGCGTGGAAGGCAGCCCGAGCGCGGCGTAGTCCTTCATCCACTGCTCGCCATCTACATCGATCACCACCAGCTGCGATGCCGAGCCGGTGGCAAGCCCCCAATTGCAGCCAGGGAACTCGCGCGTCCAAGCCGCGATGCGGACTGGGTCCGCGCTGGCGGCGGCGCGCCACTTCACCAGCGGCTCCTTCCCCTGAGGCTTGACGGGGAACACTCTCCAGCCGTTCTCCACTGCCCGCAGTAGCTCTCCGGGCAGGTCTGTGTTCCTGTTACCATCCGAGGCAGTCAGTTGCATTCGCGCTTCACTCCAAGCCCCGTGCTCGCGGGGCTTTGTTTTTTCAGTCCATCGTTGGCGTGAGGGCAGCCCGCGCCCGCACCAGGCCGCATCATCGCGGCGGCGCTGCTCCGCCTTGCGGGTCTCCCGGAGCTCCCGCGTTTTCCGCTGCTCCGCTCTGGTGGGCGGAGGCCCGGCTCGCAGGTCGCCCAGGGTTAGCCCGAGCGCCGCCACCAGAGCCGATTTCTCACACCCCGCTAAGCAATCCAGGAGGATGCGGCCGTCTTCGCCCGAGCGAATCGAAAGAGACGGGGGGCGGGCCCGATGGGCGGGGCATCGCGCCATCCATCGGCCCGGCCCCGTGCGCCGCGCCCGCACCAGATCGGCCAGCGCTTCGGCGGTCACTCCTGCTCCCCGTCCTTCTTTTTAGCCGCCGCGATGCGGGAAGCGATAAACGCCTCGATAGCCTCCGAATCCCATGCGACGGCCCTAGCCCCAAGTGGAATCGGCGCTGGAAACTCTCCCTGTTGGATTTTCTTGTAGATTGTGGCGCGGCTATAAGGCACACGGGCTCTTACTTCGGGAAGGCGAAGAAGTCTTGTTGACATAGTGGGGTATATCTCCTCTAGCCGAATAATGCCATAAGAGATTCAAGGAACGCATAACGAACGTAACGAAACAAGCCTGTGGGAATCGCATCCATTTCTGAGGGAAAGCTACTTCCCGTCACGGAAATATGCACATGTCACGAAAGAAACGGATAGATCGTAAAAAGCCGCGTCAATCGCAGGTTCCCGGCCTTTTCGTAATCTTCTGAACTACCTTCAGCGGAGCCACACAGAGTAACCAGGACTAACTATGACTAACCAGGACTAACCAGGGCCACACATAAGACACACTAGACACACAACGTAGCGGAACGTAGCGGAACGTAGCAGAACGTAGCGGAACGTAGCGCAAGTGACATAAGGGGAACCAAGGGGACGTAAGGGGACATAAGGAGAACTTCTTCCCGAACCCCGCACATTCCGCCCACTCGGGCCTGTTTACCAGCTAGGTTCCCCATGTCTTGGGCTGCCGAAAAAACCAGGGGCTGCCGTTAAGTCCGCGTTCCGGCGTGATGGAAGACAGGCTTTTAGCTGTTTGGAGCCACCCTGAGGCGGCCCGCAAGGGGGTAGGGGGTGCAAATAGTTCCGACTTCGCGGCCCGGCAACCGCGCATTGGTCGTTTTT
>CAXTVG010000561.1:0-2084 GCA_964247505.1 uncultured Acidobacteriaceae bacterium | reverse complement strand
AGCAGTCCCGGGAAGAGTCGCGTGAAAACATTGCACTGCTCCGGGAAGATACCCGGCAGCACATTGCCCTGCTGCGCGAGGAAGCCCGGGCCTCGGAAGCTCGCTCGGTCGAGCGGATGCAGCACCTGCAAAACACGCTCAAGCTCGAAGCCGCGACGCAGCGCAACCTAGAGCTCGAAAAGCAACTGAACGAGAAGCACAGCAGCCAGCAGCACTGAGCGAGGCATAAAACTATGGCGGTATCCGTTTCCCAGGCCTGGACCGTGGCCACCTATATCCTGAAGCAGCGCCGGAGCGGCCGCAAGCGCTTTCCGCTGGTCACCATGCTCGAGCCCCTGTTCCGCTGCAACCTGGCCTGCGCCGGCTGCGGCAAAATCCAGTACCCGGCGCACATCCTTAAGCAGGAGCTCACGCCGGAGGAGTGCTTCCGCGCGGTGGAAGAAACCGGGACGCCGATGGTCGCGATCCCCGGCGGTGAGCCGCTGCTGCACCCGCAGATCGGCGAAATCATCGCCGGCCTGGTCGCGCGCAAGAAGTATGTGTACATGTGCACCAACGCATTGCTGCTCAAGGAAAAGCTGCACCTGTTCAAGCCGAGCAAGTACTTTTCCTTTTCCGTACACGTCGACGGCCAGCGGGACCACCACGACTTTTCCGTGTGCCGCGAAGGCGGGTACGACATCGCGGTCGAGGGAATCAAGGCAGCGGTGGCGGCGGGCTTCACCGTAACCACCAACACCACGCTGTTCGACGGCGCGGACCCGAATTCAACGCGCGCGTTTTTTGACGAGATGATGGAGATCGGCGTCTCGGGCATGATGGTCGCGCCCGGCTACACCTACGAGAAGGCGCCCGACCAGAAGCACTTTCTGGGCCGCTCGCGCTCGCGCCGTTTGTTCCGAGCCATTTTGTCAAACCGCAAAAAAGCTTGGAAATTCAACGCGTCGCCCATGTACATGGAGTTCCTGATGGGCAAGCGCGAGTTTACCTGCACACCCTGGGGCATGCCGGCTTACTCGGTCTTCGGCTGGCAAAAACCGTGCTATCTGCTGCAGGACGGCTACGCCGACACGTTTCAGGAACTTGTGGACGGAACCGACTGGTCGCAGTACGGAACAGAGTCCGGCAACCCGAAATGCGCGAACTGCATGGTCCACTCCGGCTATGAAGCTTCCGGCGTGTATTACACCTTCAGCTCGTGGCGCGGCCTGCTGGAAACCGCGATGGCAGGCTTGTTCGACAAGTATGAGGACCGGGGTGCGCTCGACCTGCTGAACGAGCCCGCGCCGCGCGAACACGGACCGTTGGTGCAGATCGGCGCGGGAACCAACGTCGAAACCCGCGTGAACGTGAAAGAAGAGACAACGGTATGACGGACACAGGGCATGCAATGGACGCGCACGTCAGCCCTGACCAGCTTGAAATCGCCGTGGGCCGGGAGCGGGAAGACTTGCAGGGTTGGGTTCCTGAGCTCGCCACCGACGAGGAAAAGCGCGCCGCGTTGGAAAAGGCATTTGACTACCGAGGTGACATAACCCTGACCTTGTGCGACGGGCGTGTCGTGAACGGCTACGTTTTCGACCGGCGCACCGGTGCCTCGCTCGACGACTCGGCTGTGCGGGTCATGCCTTCCGCGGAGCGGACGAAGTTGACGATCCCGTATCGCGAGATCTCCGGCATCGCGTTCAGCGGCCGCGATACGGCTGCGGGCAAGAGCTTTGAGGCGTGGGTGAAGAAGTATCACGAGAAAAAAGCAGCTGGGGAAACGGGCATCGCGATACAGCCGGAAACGCTGGACTAAGTCATGCTCTTTTGCGGCAAGAACCAAAAGGCCCGCGTTTGTCGCGGGCCCTTCTGCCATTAAGCGCCCGGCGCTTTCGCAGCTAAAATCTCGACGTTTGTATCGAGCTCGGGTGGGTTCACAAACAGGTCATCCGCTTTTGCAAGCAGCGCCTTGGCGATCTCGCCCGATAAGTGCGCCTGCCGCGCCCCATCGTCGGCGAAAGTATCGAAAATCCCATATTGCGACGGCCCGATCTTGAGCGCGTACCAGGTCGTGGTGCCGGTCTCAGCCTGCGCCAGCG
>CAXTVG010000560.1:0-2096 GCA_964247505.1 uncultured Acidobacteriaceae bacterium | reverse complement strand
CGGCAGCCCGCCGCCGATGGGTGAAGCTCCCCGCGCCCCACGGCCTACGGGCCCGCGCGGACGCGGACGCCAGCAGTACCCCAAGAGCAAAGAAGGCCCGATGAAGGGGTTCAATCCGCCGCCGCGGTTTGGCGGTGCGATGCCCTCGAACGCGCCCGTGCCGATCACCCGCAACATCACGGTGACGGAGGGCATCAGCGTTAAGGACCTGGCCGAAAAGCTCGATGTGCGCGGCAAGGACCTGATCGCGAGCTTGCTGATGCGCGGCGTTTTCGTCACCGTCAACCAGTCGCTCGACGGCGAGCTGGTGCGCGACGTCGCCCGCCAGTTCGGCGCGGAAACCGAGGTCATCTCGTTCGAGGAAGAAATGGCGAACGAGGCGATCGAGAACATCCTGTCGCAGGAAAATATCGACGAGCTTGAGGTCCCGCGTCCGCCGGTCGTCACTGTTATGGGCCACGTCGACCACGGCAAAACCTCTTTGCTCGACGCCATCCGCGAGACGGAAGTCGCGGCGGGCGAGGCAGGCGGCATTACGCAGCACATCGGCGCCTACAAGGTCCGGATCAACAAAGCCGACTCGCCCGCCTTTGGGCGCGAGATCGTCTTCCTCGACACGCCGGGCCACGAGGCTTTTACCCGCATGCGTGCCCGCGGTGCCAAGGTCACGGATATCGTTGTGATCGTGGTCGCGGCCGATGATGGCGTGATGCCCCAGACGCTCGAAGCGGTCGACCACGCCAAGGCGGCGAACGTGCCGATCATTGTCGCGGTCAACAAGATCGATAAGCCGGATGCTCAGCCGGAAAAGGTGAAGCAGCAGCTTGCTTCGCGCGGCCTGCAGCCGGAAGACATGGGCGGGGACACCGTTTTCGTCGAGGTTTCGGCCAAGAAGAAGCAGAATCTCGACCTCCTGCTCGAGCTGGTTTGCCTCACGGCCGACCTCGCGAATCTGCGGGCCACGCCGGGCCGCTCGGCGGTGGGCACGGTCATCGAAGCCAAGCTCGACCGGGGCCGCGGCGCAGTCGCCTCGGTGCTCGTCCAAAACGGAACCCTGCGCGCGCAGGACTCCTTTATCGTCGGCAACACTTTCGGCAAAATCCGCGCCATGTTCGACGACCGCGGACGCGCTATCGAGATTGCGGGGCCTTCGACTCCGGTCGAAATCCTGGGTCTCGAGGCCATGCCGGATGCGGGCGATACCTTCCTGGTGGTGAGCGATCGCGACAAGGCCAAGGGAATCGCGCAATACCGCAAGCTCAAGGAGCGGGAAGCCACGCTGGCCAAGAGCTCGCGGGTCTCGCTCGAAGGCCTCGCGGACCAAATCAAACAGGCCGGCGTCAAGGACCTGCCGCTTATCCTCAAGGGCGACGTGCAGGGCTCGGTGCAGGTGTTGGCCGATTCGCTGGGCAAAATGTCGACCGAAAAGGTGCGGATCAAGGTCATCCACTCGGGCGTGGGCGCGATCACGGAATCCGACGTGCTCCTGGCTTCGGCCTCGAACGCGATCATCATCGGGTTCAACGTGCGGCCGGAGCGCAAGGCCGCGGACCTGGCTTCGCAGGAAGAGGTCGAGATTCGTCTGCACTCGATCATCTACGAGCTGCAGGACGAAATCCGCAAGGCCATGCTTGGGCTGCTCGACCCCGTGTTCAAGGAGAACTATCTTGGCCGGGCCGAGGTGCTCGAAGTCTTCCGCATCCCCAAGGTCGGCACCATCGCCGGCTGCCGGGTCACGGACGGCTCCCTGCGGCGCGACTCCGAGGTGCGTGTCATGCGGGGCGGCGACGAGGTCCACAAGGGCAAGCTCCAGTCGCTCAAGCGCTTCAAGGACGACGCGCGCGAGGTTTCCAATGGCATGGAGTGCGGCGTCGGCGTGCAGGGCTTCGGCGATCTCCAGGCGGGCGACCTGATCGAGGCGTTCACGACCGAGCGAGTCGCCGCGGAGTTGACCTCGGCCTAAGCCTTGGGTGTAAGTAGTTATCCCCTCGATACTAAGGGCCGCGAGTTTACTCGCGGCCCTTTTTGTTGCTGCCGAGCCGCAATCCATATCTAGCGCATCCGCTCGAAGCTTTTAAGAGTGGAATGGCTTGCGC
>CAXTVG010000559.1:0-2101 GCA_964247505.1 uncultured Acidobacteriaceae bacterium | reverse complement strand
CCGCGGCCCGCGCCTCGCTGTTTCACCACGAAAAGAAGCCTGTCTGGCAAGAAAAATTCCTGCCCCAAGGCGATCCCCGCCCCGACCCCGCGATCTGGCGGTTTGAGCAGGGGGGCGACGGCTGGGGCAACGGCGAGCTGGAGATGTACTGCGCGTATGGCTCACGCACCGGGCCGTGCGACCCTGCGCTGCCCAATGCTTTCGTTGGAACGGACGGTTACCTGCACATCGTGGCACGCAAAACCCCGGAGGGAAAGTACACCTCCGCTCGCCTGCTGAGCCGGGGGCTCAAGGATTTTAAGTATGGCCGCATGGAAGCGCGCATTCGCGTTCCTGCCGGCCAGGGCTTGTGGCCGGCGTTCTGGATGCTCGGCACCGACAGCGAAATCCACCACTGGCCGGCATGCGGGGAGATCGACGTGATGGAGCAGATCGGCAGTAAGGAGCCGGGGCTGATCCACGGCACGGTCCACGGAGCCGGCTTTCGTTCGCCAGGCCTCGGCAAACCCGCGGTGCTGCCGGGGGATGAGCCCTATTCGGCGGCTTTCCACAACTACGGCGTGATCTGGAAGCCGGGCAGCGTGGCTTTTTACGTGGACAACCCGAAAAAGCCCTACGCCGTATACACGCCCAAGGACTTGCCAGCGGGCGCGACGTGGCCTTTCGACAGCAGGTCGTTTTACCTGCTGCTGAATATGGCCGTGGGCGGCGGCTGGCCGGGCTCGCCCGACGGCGCGACCCATTTTCCAGCCGAAATGCTGGTCCAGTCCATCAAGGTTTGGAAATAGGGGAGCTGTCCCCGTCGTTAACAGCCTTGGAAACAGGATTAACTTGCCCGCGTGTCCGGATTTAAGGGGCTCCGCCGTCCTCCCGAGCTACCGCGACGCGGTTTCTTGACTGCCTGGAACAGGCTTTTGGATCGATGAAATTGCTGCGCTTTTCAAGCGGGAGCGCGCGTCCAGCGAGTTGGGACCTGTTGCTCACCCAAGAAGCTTTCGTTGCTGGGAGTTAATGCCGGGGAGGTTCGCCTGGAAACACATTTCAAACTTCCCTAATGTGAACCGCGGTCCTTATATTCAGCCCGTTTCCTTCTTGGAGGTCTTGTGCGTCTTCTCAATCGATTCTCAGCCCAATGCACGTTAAGCATGGCGCTTACCTTTGCCGCTTCGGTTCTCACGATTGCTGTCATGCCGGAGCGCGCCGGCGCACAGGTGAACTCGTCCACTGTGACAGGGACGGTGACAGATCCTTCCGGGGCTCGGGTTGCGGGCGCGTCGGTCGTGGTCACCAATCAGGCGACCGGGGTGTCAACCTCAACGGTGACGACCTCGGCCGGTACGTATGAGGTGCCGTACTTGATCTCCGGCACGTACAAAGTGCAGGTCACCGGCACCGGCTTTGCCCCGCAAACCGCGGAAGGCGCCGTAGTCGGCGACAATGCGAATATCCGGGTCGACGTCGTCCTGAAAACCGGCGACGTGAATACCACGGTGCAGGTCAGCGCGGACCAGGCTGCGCTGGAGACTGAAGACACGTCGGTGAAGACCTCGATCGGGGAGCGCCAGATCGACGCGCTGCCGAACATCAATCAGAACCCGCTGTTTTATGCCACGCTGCAGCCGGGCGTGGTCGCGGAAAAGTCGGCGCACGAGACTACCAGCACCGATTCGTTCGGCGTGGGCCCCCACGCGCGGCGCACTCAGTCGCTGATCAGCATCAACGGCGGCCTGGGCTTCACGACGGACATTCAGCTGGACGGCATCCCGATCCTGGCGAGCGACTACAACGAGCTAGGCGTGGTCCCGAACGAAGAAAGCATTCAGGAAGTCCAGGTCCAGAGCAACACCTTCTCGGCGGAGTACGGCCGCGGCACGGGCATCGTCGAATACTTCTCAAAGAGCGGCACCAACGCGCTCCACGGACAGGTCATCTACCGCAATCGCAACGAGGATTTCAACGCAAACGGCTACGCCAACAATTTTAATCACTTTGTAGCGGCGGAAACCAATCCGACTACCAAGAACGGGATACGCGGGCCGTTCCGCGTCGGCTACTACGGCGGCTCGCTTGGCGGCCCCATTCTGCGCGACAAGCTGTTCTT
>CAXTVG010000558.1:0-2104 GCA_964247505.1 uncultured Acidobacteriaceae bacterium | reverse complement strand
ATTGACGAGGTTGCCGTTGTGCGCAATCGCAATCAGCCCCTTGGTCGAGTCCACCCGGATCGGCTGCGCGTTCAGCAGCGCCGAGTCGCCGGTGGTCGAGTAGCGCGTGTGTCCGATGGCCATCTCGCCGTGCAGCTTTTGCAGCACGTCCTCGGTGAAGATGTCGGAGACCAGGCCCATGCCCTTGATGTTCTGGAGGCTCGTGCCGTCAGCGGTCGCAATGCCCGCCGACTCCTGGCCCCGGTGTTGCAGCGCGTAGAGCGACAAAAACACCTGCCGCGCCGCGTCTGGGTGATTGAACACTGCGGCCACCCCACACTCCTCGCGGAAGCCGTCCACCGGCTCGCGCTGGGTGACTTCCCTGCTAAGCAATGCCCGCTCGGCAGGACTCGTCGCCCCTGGCATCCCTTCGACCAGCAGCCGCCTCACGCCATCACCTCTGCGATAACTGGTGAGGCTGACAATCTATCTTCAAGAGCATTTCCCCAGCCTGACCGAAGCTGGGCAATTTCGATCTCAATAGCATGAACAGATGAAACCCCGATTTGTAAGTGCCCGTTCACAGTCTCGCCTATGGGGTTCACCCATACCCTATACGGATTAGCTAGGGACTTAAGACGGCCAATATCTGCTTTCGAGCAGGTTACGAGAACCTCACCTGTGTCTTCAACGAAGAGGCCCATCCCGGCGTCCATACCCGGACCGACCCCAACATTGATGGCTGCTCCAATTTCATTTACTAGAACCGCTTTAGCTAGAGCTACAGCAAGCCCGCCGCTAGTCACATCCTGCGCTGAGGACAGCAAACTTTCCTCAGCCAGACGGGCAAGAAACAAATTCATAGAAGCCTGTTCCGGCAAATCGTCACGTGGTGGAACTCCCCATGTCGCGCCTAACACAACCTTAGCGTATTCGGATGAGCCGAAGCGCTGCCAATTTGTGTCAGACCAGTTCGCAACATAGGCAGCCGCATCCTCGTCAGAACTTATGGCCTCCGGCTTGATAGGTCCGAGTCCGACCAGAAGTACCACCGCATCGCCTGGCTTCTGGAAACCAGAAGGAATGGCCTTACTCACATCTTCCAGTATCCCAACCACCCCCACCACCGGCGTGGGATAAATGCCTTCCCCGCGCGTTTCGTTGTACAACGACACATTGCCGCCCGTGATCGGCGTCCCCAGCGCCCGGCAAGCCTCCCCGATCCCATCGATCGCGTCCGACAGCTGCCGCATGATTTCCGGCTTTTCCGGGTTGCCGAAGTTCAGGCAATTGGTCGCGGCGACCGGCACAGCCCCCGTGCAGGCCACCTTGCGCGCAGCCTCGGCCACCGCGTGCATCGCCCCCAGCTTCGGGTCCAGATAGCACCAGCGCCCATTCCCAGCCAGCGCCATGCTCAAACCGCGCTGGGTTCCCTTAATGCGCATCACCCCAGCTTCGCCGCCCGGGCCCTGCACGGTGTTGGTCTGCACCATCGAGTCGTACTGCTCATACACCCAGCGCTTCGAGCACACATTCGCGCTCGCCAACAGTTTTTTGAGATCCGCCGTGTAGTCGCGCGGCTCACGTAAGGCACGCAAAATATGCTCAGGCGGGTCGAGCGGCACAGGCGCTTTCCACTCCCCCACCGGCCGGTGATACAGCGGCGCATCGTCGGTCAGCGACTCATTCGGGATATCCGCGACCAGCACGCCGCCATGCCGCACCCGCATCCTGGGCTCTTTGATGACCGAACCCGCGACCACCGCGTCCAGCCCCCACTTCGCGAACACGTCGAGAACTTCCTGTTCTCTGCCTTGCGAAGCCACCAGCAGCATCCGCTCCTGCGACTCCGACAGCATGATCTCGTACGAGTTCATGCCCTCGGCCCGCTGCGGAATCCGGTCCAGCTCGATCTCCACACCCACGCCGCCCCGCGCGCCCATCTCGCAGGTCGAGCAGGTAAGCCCCGCCGCGCCCATATCCTGAATCCCCAGCACCGCGCCCGTGGCCATCGCCTCCAGGCACCCCTCCAGCAACAGCTTTTCCATGAAGGGGTCGCCGACCTGGACGTTTGGCCTTTTCTGTTAATACCCGGACGTAAACTCCTCGCTCGCCATAGTCGCGC
>CAXTVG010000557.1:0-2111 GCA_964247505.1 uncultured Acidobacteriaceae bacterium | reverse complement strand
CGCCTCAGCGGCCGTCCTTGAGCCTTGCGGCAAGCCGGTCCGGCAGGCCGGCGCGGAGGATGGTTTGCTGCGCGGCGCGAAGGTCGTAGGGGACGCGGTGAAACTCGACCACGCGGCGGTCCGTGTCGTAGACCGCAAACGCGGAGCGCCAGTCTCCGTCGCGAGGCTGGCCCACCGAGCCGGGGTTGAGCAGGTAGCGCGCGCCGCTCGAGAGCTGGAGCGCCCAAACCTCGCTCCCGCTGCGAGTCGCGTAGTCGGGAGCAAGGCGGTACCACTGCTCGCCGTCGGTCGCGAAGCCGCCCTGCAAGTGCGTGTGGCCGAAAAAGTTGACCGCGGGGCCGCCCTCGGCCAGCGAGTGCCAGGCGTCGCGCGCGGTCAGGATGTACTCGTCCTCGTCGAGAAGCGAGCCGTGCGTACAGCGGACGCTGTGGACCAAAGCCGAGCCGGTCTCCTGGGCGGGCTCCACGGGGCCTTGCGGCAGCGCGCGAAGCCACGCGGTGTGCTCGGCGGACAGCACACACTGGGTCCACCGCGCGGCGCGTGCGGCCACCGGGTTGAACTCGCCCGCATCGGCCAAACCCGAGCAGACGCGGTCATGATTGCCGCGCACAAACGTCGCGCCCAGGCCGCGGACCCGCTCAATGACCTCGTTGGGATTCCCGCCGTAGCCGACAATGTCGCCGAGGTTCCATACCGCGTCATGCGCAGGAGCGTGGTCGAGCACGGCGCTGAGGGCCTGGAGATTGGCGTGGATGTCGGAAACGAGAAGCGCGCGCATGGGTGGATGGGTCTAGGCTACTCCCGCGTGTCTGGGGCGGAGCGCACCCAGTGGCCGGGCGTGTGCTCGCGCAGCACTCCGGAGCGCCATGTCTGCTCCGCGCCAAGCGTGGCGAGCGGTTGATCGAGCGGTGTCTGCATCGTCGGAATGGCCCGCAGCAGAGCTTGCGTATACGGGTGCAGCGGATCGCGAAAAAGCGCGGCGGCGGGCGCGAGCTCAAGCAGCACACCATGGCGCATCACGGCGACGCGCTCCGACACCTGCGACACCACCGCGAGGTCGTGCGAGATAAACAGCATGGCCAGCGCGTGCTCCGCGCGCAGCTTCGCGAGCAGCTCGAGTATTTGCGCCTGCACCGTGACGTCGAGCGCGGTGGTCGGCTCGTCGGCGATCAGCAGCCGCGGCCGGTTGATCAGCGCCATAGCAATGAGAACGCGCTGGCGCTGGCCGCCGGAAAACTGGTGCGGGTAGTCGCGGGCGCGGCGCACGGGGTCAGGCAGCGCGACGGATTCCATGGCGGCGTGGACGCGGTCGCGGCCCTCGCGCCGGGCAAGGCGGGGCTGGTGCGCGGTAAGCGCTTCGGCGATCTGCGCGCCCACCGGCATCACCGGGTTCAGCGCGGTCATCGGCTCCTGAAAGATCATGCCGATCTCGCGGCCGCGCAGCTGGCGCATGGGCTCGGGGGCGAGCGTGAGCAGGTCTTGCCCGGCAAACTCAATCGCGCCGGTGACGCGGGCCGAGGCAAGCAAGCGCAGGATGGCGAGTGCGGTGACCGACTTTCCGGACCCGGACTCGCCCACCAGCCCTACGCTCTCGCCGGGGCCGATCGCCAGCGAGAGCGCATCGACCGCGGGCTCGCTCGCGCGTGGAAACTGTACGGAAAGCTCGCGCAGGGCGAGCAGCGGCGGGGCAGCTACCATGTGGGCCGATTCTAGCAAGCGCTGCCGTGCCGCCTTGCCCTGCGGCTGATTCCTGTGGAAGCGCGAATCGCTTTTGACGGGCGGCTCCCGGGCTCGGTATTGTGTGTGCTTTGGGAAAGGATTCCGCTTGAAGCTTCCCCGCTATTCCCTAGGCGTCGGCGACCGGTTCGCGCTGGAGGCTGAAGCGCAGCTGGCCGCGTGTGTGCAGGCAGCCGCCCAGGGTGTGCTGGTCGCGCCGGTGTGGAACAAGAGCAACCGCGAACACACCACCCTGGGCTCCGGCCCGGAAAACGTGCGCGTCGCGGCAGATGCGGCAGTCGCGGCGCTGGGGTGGCGCGAGCTGTACTTTTGCGATGCGGACCATGTGACTTTGCAAACCGTGGACCGGTACATCGCGCCGTGCGACGTTTTCC
>CAXTVG010000556.1:0-2115 GCA_964247505.1 uncultured Acidobacteriaceae bacterium | reverse complement strand
CTTGCGACTCTGCTGCGCTACAGCACAACACAACCGTGGGGGGGCCTGCTGCGAAGCTCCCTACCCATTGCCGGGTTAGACGGCTCGCTCGCGACCAGGCTCCCCGCTCTGCGCGGCCGCGTACAGGCTAAAACCGGAACCCTCGGCGAGGTGGACGCGCTTTCGGGTTTTCTTACCGCAAACTCCGGCCGGGTGCTGATCTTCTCCATCCTGTCGAACGATTTTGCCGGGCCGAGCTCGCGCGCGCTCGTCGATGCGCTAGTGCAAACGCTGGCAAACAACTACTAAAACCGCCTGCGCGGCTGGCGGCCACTTCGTGGCGCGTTTTCGTGATTGCTGCAGTGCTGACCTTTGTGGCCCTCCCGTTGGTCGGGATCAGCATCGCCGGGCCGCGACCCATCTGGAGCGCCTAATACCAAGCGCATTGCCTTGCTCTATCTAATCGCGACTTTAGTATAAGTAGCCATACAAGGAACATTTTAATTGCAATGAAACAAATAATTTGTGCAGTGGTCTTATTCGAAGGAAATTGCTTCATGTCAACAAAAAGACGCGCCTCGCAGAAACATAGTCCAGCTATACCGCAAGCTACAACGCCTGCTCCAACGACAGGTCTCCAAAAAGCTATCATGATTCCCGGCAAGTCCAAAGCGCCGACAAAAAATACCAGCGCGTAAAGAAGTGCAGAGAAATGACTAGGGCTCATAAACAACAACCCGAAATCCAGGAATCCGTCCATTGCTAATACTACGAAACTCAATAAAGCTATCAATAATGTAAGTAGCTTCTTCTGGAGCATAGTTGGTCCTAGAACTCCTAGTGCCACGTGTAAACTCCATATGCGCGAAAAAACCTACTTAATACTCACACACTTGGAGCATTAGATTTGGCTGCCGCATCGCATATTATTTGATTGCAGTTCCGCAATTGTCTGGCCTTATCCGGAGAAAGTCTCAGATTTGTCTCGTCTTTCCATGCAAAGACCCGCCACGAAGTGGCCGCCTCCCGCGCAGGGGGTCTTATCTTTTGATCTTCCGCACCGCCGCATCCACATCGAACACATCCGGCGGCGCGTCCACGTTGTACGCCACACGGGTCAAATACCGCTGCGAAGTCATATCCCCATTGTGGTAGAAGCTCTCGTTCAGCGCTGTCTGGATCCCTTCCACCGGATGGTAGTCCGCGAACTCCTCCGCGTCCTCGTTCTTGTCCTTGTACACCGGGTCGCGCCAGGTAAACGCAACGCGCACCGGCAGGTGCGAGTCCGCATCGAGCTGCAGCGTGATGTTGTCGTTGTCTTTGTCGAGCAGCGTGATCTCATCCACCAGCTGCCGCTCGGCCATCTTCTGCCCGCCGAAAAACAGCACCGTTCCCGGCGCATGCCACCATACCCGCACCGCTTCGTCCAGCGAGTGGTCCCGCCGCCGGAAGGTGTACAGGTACTCCTGCGCGGGAATTTCCCGCTTGCCCCGATAAGTCACCTCCCACTCTGAGTCCTTGAGCAGGATCGTCACCACGTCGCGCTTTTTGCCGAACTCCACCCGCTGCAATCCCGGGTCTGCCAGCGAGGTGGGAACGGTGCGCAGCGATTCAAAGTCTCCGATCGCGCCGGTCGGCTTGCCTTGGTAAAAGCCCGAAGTGCGGCCCTGCTCCGACACATTGTGGATCGCCAGCCACTTCGGCCCTCCCAGCGCCGCGAGCATCTGCCCCATCAGAGCGACCGCCTGCGGGTCGCTCGCATTGCCGTCGGCCGGCGTAGTCTGCGCCACAGCAAGCGCGGGCGCACAGAGAACCGCTGTCCAGAAAAGAATTGTGAGTCGCATAAGGAAAGGGTAAAGGGTGGAGGGTATAGGGAACCAAGCCCGCTCCGGACGGGGTGGAGGGTAAGAGTGAAGAGAACCAAGCGCGCCCCGGTAGGGTGGATAGGAAAGCAACACAAATGCACCGCACATACTGGGCACCACACGCTCTACCCTCGCTTCACCCCACCAGCACCGACACACCAATCACATTCACAACCTCGCCCGAGATAAACCCAGCCCAAGGCGTACACAGAAACAAAATAGGCCCCGCAACCTCCGCCGGCATCCCTACCCGCCCCATGGGGATCGTGCC
>CAXTVG010000555.1:0-2117 GCA_964247505.1 uncultured Acidobacteriaceae bacterium | reverse complement strand
CGGGCTTTACAGCATCAGAAAAATTGCTTTAAATCACAAGCGCACCGAAATTACCGGCTCGAACCGACAGCCCTTCGCTCGGCCGCGAGCTGCTCCAGAAACGTTTCCGTGCCAATCCCCTCCGGCGGCTCCAGTCCGGTTTGGGTCAGCGCTCGGGCGCGCATCTTCGCTCCAAGCGCAGCGCGCGCGTCCATGGGCAGGTCCAGCCTTCGCGCCAGAAAGTTTTCAATCGCGTGCAGCTCGGGGAGGCTCAGCTTCGCGACCGCGTCCGCAGGCAGCGCTCGGACGGAAGCCGCCGAAACCCGCGGCGCGGGTGCCGTGAAAACAGCCGCCGTAATCAGCCGCCCACCCCCGCCATCGGAGACCGGCTCCTCGAGCGAGCGCTCGTGCACCACCAGCGTATTGGCAACCAGATCGCCAAGCCGCTGCTCCCGGCGGGTCACCAGCATGCTCACTGCGCCCACGGCATAAAAGCCGGGCAGCATATCGACCGCGCGCAGGAAATTGCGCGTGACGGACTCAAAAAATGTAGCCGAGCGCCCGTTTCCCTCGATCACGCGCAGCTTCAGCAGGCGCTTGCCCGGCGTTTGCCCGTTCCACAACCCCTCGAACAGAGCGAAGTAACCCCACTGGAGCAGGAATGGAATCAGGATTGCGAATGCTTCTGTCCACACCGGGGACAGCCTGGCGCGCGGAGACGCATGCCCGGCCAGCAGCGCCGCGAGCATGAGCACGACAAAGAAAACGACAACCTGCAGGCAGTAGTCGATCGCAACCGCAAGCGCGCGGCTGCCCAGGCCCGCGATGGGAAACTCGAGCGCGACCAGTTCGGGAGTCTCGATGCTAAGCTGATCCTGCATTTTCCCCTCTGGTGAGCGATGATATCGAACAGCTGGATTGAAAAGCGCAAACCTTTTTGGGCGCGCATGGGCTCCTTGCTGGCCGCGGCGCAGAGCGGCGGTGTCCGCGCCCTGTCGCACGAGGAGCTTGGCGAGCTTGCTTTTCTTTATCGGCAGATCGCGGCGGATCTTTCGTCGCTTCGTCAGGACGGCGGCGCGCCGGCCTATGCGGCCAGCCTGAACACCCTGCTCGCGCGGGCCCACACCTTTGTGTATGCAAGCCGGGGGCGCGGGCTGCGCGATCTCGTTCGCTTTTTCACCCGAGACTACCCGGCGCTTTTCCGCCGTTTGCTCCCCTATACCGCCGCGTCGCTGGTGCTCTTCCTGGCCGGCGCGCTGCTCGGCGCGAGCCTGGCTACAGCGCGGCCTGAGTTTGTGCGCCACCTGCTCGGCCCGCGCATGATGGCGACCATCGCCCAGCACCGCATGTGGACCGAGTCCGTGACTGCCATCGCGCCCGCGGCTTCGAGCGGCATCATGACCAACAACCTCAGCGTCACGTTTTCCACCTGGGCGCTCGGCATCACGGCGGGGCTCGGAACGCTGTACATGATCGGCTGGAACGGGGTGCTGCTGGGCGTAGTCGGCGCAGCCTGCGCCCATGCGCACATGGGGCTCAAACTCTGGAGCTTTGTTGCGCCCCACGGCTCGCTGGAGCTGCCTTCGATCGTCATCGCGGGCGGTGCGGGGCTGCGGCTTGCCGAGGGCGTCCTGTTTCCCGGCATGCACACGCGCCGCTTTGCGCTCACGCTCGCCGGGCGGGATTCGGTGCGCCTGCTTGCCGGGATCATACCCTTGCTCGTCATCGCTGGGCTGCTGGAAGGTTTTTTCTCGCCCTCCGGTGCTCCGGCGGCGCTGAAGTTTGCGCTTGGAGCGACGCTGTTTGCGCTGCTTCTCGCGTGGTTGTTTTCCCATCGGCCCAGTACGGGACGGGTGCCCCACGTCTCGCCTTTGAGACGTGGGTTCCCTGAGCTACCCACTACAGCAGACTCCGCTCCTTGATCTCCAGGTAGCGGTTCAGCACCGCCGCGGTCATTTCGCCGGGCGTGGTTTCAAGCGTGAGCGCGCCGCCCTCGCGCAGGCGGCCCAGCAGCTTTTCCCGCCGATCCAGCAGCTCCTGCGCCGCGGCGGCCTCAAACATCGCGCGCGCGTCCTCGGGCCGCGCGGCCGCCAGCGCGCGGAGATCGCTCGCGCGGATCGCTACAAACAAGAGCAGGT
>CAXTVG010000554.1:0-2127 GCA_964247505.1 uncultured Acidobacteriaceae bacterium | reverse complement strand
CCATGCCCCGGTCGTGCAGGATTTGGAGCCGCTCAACGGACTCGCGTTCCAGGTCTTCGAGCCGCCCGAACTTGATCGACTCGGTAGGGCAAGCCTTGGCGCACGCGGGCTCGAGTCCGGCTTTTTGGCGGTCGGTGCAGAACGTGCACTTGAACGCGCGGCCGTCTTCCTCGTTCTTTTGCACCACGCCAAAGGGGCAGGAAACGATGCAATACGCGCAGCCATTGCAGATATCGGGCTGCAAATACACGCCGCCGAACTCGGTCCGGATGAGCGAGCCGGTGGGGCAGGCTTCCAGGCACCCGGCGACCTCGCAATGCTTGCACACGTCGGAGGAGAACTCCCAGGTCATGCGCTCGGCATTGTTGCCACCGACGCCGGGCTCGGGCGTTTGCTCCACAAACTTCACATGGCGCCAGGTGGAGTGGCCCAGGGCGAGCGTGTTGTCGTAGGAAAAACCAGACAGGTTATAACCGTCCGCTTCGAGGTTGTTCCACTCCTTGCAGGCCACCTCGCAGGCCTTGCAGCCGATGCAGATGGTTGAGTCGGTGAAGAACGCCGTCACTTCGCCAGGCTTGATCCCTGTGGTTCCCAGTTCCTTCGCAATCACGAGCGCTCCTCCAGCAACTCTTTAAACTGTTGGAGCATTCCCGGGCCCTCAATATGGTGGCCCGGGACGATGTTGCAGATGAGCGCTTTCGACTCCATGATGCGCACGTTCGGATCCTGCGAAATCGCGAGCAGGTCGTTGACGATGTCGCCCGTGGAGATACCCTTCCAGCCCCAGTGATATGGCAGCCCCACCTGATGCACGACCTGGCCGTCGATCGTGAGCGGCATCATGCGGGCGGTCACCATCGCCTTGGCGGAGATAAGCCCGCGCGGCGTAAACAGCGTCACCCACTCGCCGTGCTTCACGCCCGTCATCTCCGCGAGCTCCGGCGAGATTTCGGTAAACAGCTCCGGCTGCAACTCGGACAGGTGGCTCAGCCCGCGCGACATGCCCCCGGCGGTGTGGTGCTCGGTCAGCCGGTAGGTGGTCAGCACGAACGGGAAGCGCGGGTCCACAGGCGAGCGCGCGTACGCGTTGTCGGGCCGCTCCTTCTTGTCCGCGGCCGGGTTGTCCTGGCGCTCGGGATATATGGTGTTGCGCACTGGCGACTCGAGCGGCTCGTAGTGCGCGGGCAGCGGTCCGTCCTTGAGGCCGCTGGTGACAAACAGCCAGCCGCGCCCATCGGCGTGCAGGGTAAAGGGCTTGTCCCCGTCGAGCGCGTCCATGCCTTTGTCATCGGGGCCGGCCCGGTGGCTCGGGGGCATGTCCTTTTTGAAGTCGCTCGAGTCATGCCCGGTCCAGTGTTTCGCTTCCTCATCCCACCACAGCAGGGCCTTGCGCTCGCTCCACGGTTTGCCTTCCGGATCGGCGGAGGCGCGGTTGTAGATGATGCGCGTGTCCTTGGGCCACGCCCAGCCCCATCCGTGGCCCAGCTTGTCATGCGGCTCGCGCATGTTGGAGACGTTTTTATCCGGCGCGGGCATGATGCCTGAGTAAATCCAGCAGCCGCACGCGGTCGAGCCGTCCGCCTTCAGCTCGTCATAGCTCTCGAGGTGCTTTTTGTCCGCCCAGGTGTAGCCGTTGATCTCGGCCAGCATGGTCTCGGCAATCGGCTCGGCCTCCTCGCCCTCGGTCGGGTAATCCCAGGTCAGCGCGTTCATGGCGGCGTTCTTCGGGGTCGGCTCCTTGGCGGCGCGCTCCTTCATCATGCGGCCCAGGTGGTAGATGAACCAGTTTTCACTGCGCGCATCGCCCGGCGGCGGCACGGCTTTGTTGTGCCACTGCACCAGCCGCTGCGTGTTGGTAAACGTCCCGCTTTTTTCCGCTTGCCCGGCCGCGGGCATCAGGAATACCTCGGTTGCGTTTTCTTCCGCTTTGAACTCGCCGCGCGCCACCTCCGGCGAGTCGAGCCAAAAGCTGCTGGTTTCCGTGTCGATCATGTCGCGCACCACCAGCCACTTCAGCTTGCCCAGGGCCGAGCGCTGCAGGCGGCCGTTGGGCGCGCCTACGGCAGGGTTTTGGCCCATCACAAACAGCCCTTCCAGCTTGCCGTCCTGCATGTCGAGCCAGTAGCC
>CAXTVG010000553.1:0-2128 GCA_964247505.1 uncultured Acidobacteriaceae bacterium | reverse complement strand
CGGAAGATGCGCTCGCAGCCGGCGGCTTTGAGCGCGGCGGTCTGGGCGGCGGTGTGCCTCAACTTTGGTAGACATAGTCCAGATCGGCACCGCGCCTAGCGACTCCTGACGCAAGTCGCCAAGGTCTCTTTAGCTGCTTGCCCGAAGCATTCATCGTATAGTTGTTCTCATCGATTGTGTCCATCACCACGCGTATCGCTCGTGAATCGCCCCGATTGACAATGCGTTTAGCACGGCGCTACTGTTCTCGCTCACACCCGGAGACTCCTATTCATGGTGCAAGCAGACCCCTTCTCGTTCTCTTCCGAACCATACGCTCTCACCTCCCGCCGGACTGATCTCTGCCGAAGGCTAGCTGCTTCGGCGCTGTCGCTGCTTCTGGTACCGGCTTGCTTCGCGCAGACCACAACCGGCTCAGTTTTCGGAACCGTGACCGATCAGTCCGGGAACGTCGTGCCGAACGCGAATGTCACTCTTACGGATGTGCACACCGGAATCGCGCACTCCCTCAAAACAAACGGCTCCGGCAATTACGTTTTTCCGGCCGTCTCCGCGGGAGATTACAAAGTCGCAACCGATGCCGCGGGCTTCGGCGCGCAGACGCAGGCCGGGGTACACGTCGACGCCAATCGGAACGCGCAAGCCAACTTTTCGCTCACGGTGGGCTCCGCGAGCCAAACGGTGACGGTCACAGGCGGCGCACCGTTGATCGAGACGCGTGAGTCGCAGCTGGGCGAAACCGTCGACCAAAAGCGAATCGAAGACCTGCCTCTGAATGGGAGAGATGCTTCCAGCCTGGTCCAGCTTGTGCCGGGCGTGACCAACTACAGCGCCGCCGGGCCGGGCGGAAACCAGTACGGAACCACCTTCAGCGTGAACGGTGCCCGGACGAATGAGGACTCGTTCTACCTGGATGGCGCTTTCGACTCGTCACTTTTTATCACGGGCGGTAATCTGCTTCCGAATCCGGATGCGCTGCAGGAGTTCCGGCTGCTGACGAACAACTTCGATGCGGAGTTCGGGCGCTACCCCGGCGGGGTCGTCAACGTGATTACCCGCTCGGGGTCGAACAGTTTCCATGGGCTGGTGTACGACTACCTCCGCAACAATGACCTGAACTCGCGCAACTACTTCAACACAACAATTACTCCGCTCAAGCAGAACCAGTTCGGTGCGAACCTGGGCGGCCCGATCGTGCGCGACAAAGCCTTCTTTTTCGTTTCCTACGAGGGGCTGCGGATCGTAACGCCATTTATTCTCGCGGCGGGGTCGATCAATACGCCCACGCCCGCGGAGGCCGGAGGCGATTTTTCCGCGCTCAATCCCGCGCTGTGGCCCACGCTCAATGGCGTTCCCTACAGCTACAACGGACGGCCCGGCGTAATCGACCCCGCGCTGCTCGACCCGGTCGCGCAGAACCTGCTCAAGCTGGTTCCGCTCGCAAACAGCACGACGGGGATTACGCCGCAGCAGACTGCGTCGGCCAACACCAGCGCGAACCAGGGGCTGGTACACATCGATTACCAGCCGGTCGAAAATCACCAGATTACCGGCATGTTTTTCCAGTCGATTGCCACCAGTAACAACCCGAACCAGGGCGGCAACCAGATCCTGACGTACAGCGGCGGCAGCAGCGTGGCGAACCAGACAAATGTAGTGCTGAGCGACACTTGGACGATCTCGCCTACCAAGCTGAACACCTTTCGCCCCTTTTACACGCTCAACCACCTGAACCAGCTGAACCTGTACAACGGGCCCACCTGGGCCGGCCTGGGCAGCACCATCGGGGTGGGCGCGTTGCCGAATACGCAGCCGCAGGTGACCATCAACGGCCACTTCACGGCAGGGCAGGGCTCGGGCGGCCCGGACGATCTGCACCAGCAGAGCTTCGGCGCGGAGGATATTTTCGATTGGAACCTGGGCAACAATGCGCTCCGCTTCGGCGGGTCGTTTTTCTGGAACCGGTATGCCGAGCAGGGCGAATACCTGGGCACCGGGCAGGCTACATTCAGCGGCTTCGCGACCGGCAATGCGCTGGCAGATTTCCTGCTGGGCCGGGCCAATACGCTGCGCCAGAACAACGGCGCAAGCCACAGCCTGCACCAGCCCGACCCGGCGCTGTTTGTTC
>CAXTVG010000552.1:0-2131 GCA_964247505.1 uncultured Acidobacteriaceae bacterium | reverse complement strand
CTTTCGCTCAGAAGGACCCACGTCTCAGAATCGAGACGTGGGGCACCCGTGTTTCGTGCCGGCTGGAAGCAGGTTTAGCCATGAAGGGTGCGGGTGGCGGAGGTGGCGCTCTGGACTTTGATCTTTTTGGCAAGGCCTAGAAAGCCCAGCAGGCGGATGCCCCAGTAGTTGACGTCGAGCTCATACCAGGCCATGCCGTGGCGGGCGGAGACGGGGTGGGCGTGGTGATTGTTATGCCAGCCTTCGCCGCCTGACAGCAGGGCGACCCACCAGTTGTTGCGGGAGTCGTCGCGGGTTTGGAACCGGCGGGAGCCCCACATGTGGGTGGCGGAGTTGACGGCCCAGGTGACGTGCAGACCGAGGACGACACGCAGGAAAATGGCCCACAGGACCCAGGAAACGCCGAGGCGGAGGCCGCCGACCGCGATGCCTGCGAAAAGGAGAATGTGGCCGAGGGTGGTGACGGGAACCCAGTGCCAGCGGCTCAGGGTGCGGTAAAAGGGTTGTTTTTGGAGGTCGGGGACGTAGCGGGTGAGCAGCGGGTCATGGTTGTGAATGGTGCCGTAGAGCATCCAGCCGAGATGGGACCACCAGGCGCCGTCGCGGGGGGAGTGCGGGTCGCCGGGCTTATCGGTCACTTGGTGATGGACGCGATGGACCGCTACCCAGAAGAGCGGGCCGCCTTCAAGGGCGAGGGTAGCACAGACGGCCATGGCGTACTCAACCCACTTGGGCGTGGAAAAGCCGCGATGGGTGAGCTGGCGGTGGTAGCTCATGCCGATGCCGATGTTCTGGGCCAGCACCCAGGTGACGGCTGCTAACGCGAGGCCGGACCAGCTGAAAAAGAAGAATGCGGTGATGGCGAGCGCATGAAAGATGATGAGAGCGACGGCGAGTGGCGTGTGGAGCTTGCCGCGGCGCTGGTCGAGCGTGTGGGCGTCCCGCTCGGCGGCAGCGTTGTGTGGGGTTTCGTGCGGGGCTTCGAGGAGCTGGGTTGAGGTGCTCACTCCGAGAGGCTAGCAGGTGTGGGGGTGGGGAATTGTCTTTGTTCGGTAATAGCGTGGGTGGGTTCGCCTTCCGCTCGACATGGAGTCGGTCGCGGGCGGACGAATTCAAGGGATAGACTTAGGAACTGGAGGCTGGGGATGGCCACGCGAGAGTTCATTCTGACGGAGCATTTTGACGCGTTTATCGAGGCGGGAGTCTCTTCCGGGCGGTTTCGAGATGCGAGCGAGGTGGTGCGGGAAGGGTTGCGCCTGCTTGAGGAGCAGGAAGCGCGGAACAGGGCCAAGCTGGAATGGCTGCGCTCGGCTGTACGCAAAGGGATAGATGAGCTGGATCGTGGGGAAGCTCTGGAGTTCGCTTCGATCGACGATTTCGACGCATACCTTGAGCGGACCGGCGATGAAGCAGCTTCGGCGCGACCGCACGGTGGGAATGGAAATGTCGCGGCGGATACGGCTTAGTTCATCGGCGGGACAGGATCTCAGCGAAATCCATGCCTGGAGTTTGGATCGGTTCGGAGCCCGAGCGGCGGCACGCTACCGTGACCTGCTGAGGCAGGCTTTTCGCGACATCGCTGTGGACCCAACTCGCGCGGGAGCAACGATGCGCCCGGAGCTCGCTGCCGGGGTCCAGCCCTATCACGTATCCATGAGCCGCGAGCGAGTTACAGGTGTACGTGTGAAGGCTCCGAGACACCTGATCGTGTATCGAAGCGATGCGGCGCAAATCGAGGTTTTGCGAGTGCTCCACGACAGTAGCGATTTGCGGCGTCACTTCTAGTTGCACAGCGAGAGCTGCTTTTCTGGAGCTGTGTAGTTTCAGTGCGGTCGTGAGCTTTCGTTACCGAGAACCCACGTCTCAGAATCGAGACGTGGGGCACCCGAATTTTGCGACGTTAGGTCAATACTTGGGGACGGCGGGGTCGATTTCGTTGGACCAGGCGGTGATGCCGCCGGCCAGGTTTTCGGTTTTAAAGCCTTGCTGGTGGAGGAGTTCGGCGGCTTTTTGGCTGCGGCCTCCGGATTTGCACTGGGTCACGATGGTGCGGTCGGGGGGGAGCTCGGCGGTGCGCGCGGGAAGCTGGTCGAGGGGGTTGGGGGTGCCGCCGAGATTGGCGAGCTGGTAC
>CAXTVG010000551.1:0-2142 GCA_964247505.1 uncultured Acidobacteriaceae bacterium | reverse complement strand
GACGCCCGCTCACCCCTGCTCTATCGCGACGCGCCTACCGACGGTCTGCGGTACCGTTCAGAGGGAGCCGAGGCCGGTGCAGGTCATATTGATAGCTGCGGGATTGTCGTTGGCTATTTGAGCGCCCAGCGAGCTGATATTGAAGGTGTTCTCCTGGATGCAAACCGGGCTGGTCGTGGTTATTCCTGGGTTTGGCAGGTAAAAGGCGCGGCCCAGGTGCGGGGCGGCGATCGTGTTTTGGCTGGCGAGGATAGCCGCGCCGGGGGAAATCGGGTTCGGATCGGGAAGCAGGGCGATGCCGGTCGCCCATGGCGAGTTCGATGAGAACGCAATGGAGTTGTTTGTGACCGCGCCGCCGTAGGAGATGATTGCGGGGATGTTGCCCGGTCCGGAGTAGCTGAGGGTGTTGTTGGTCACGGATCCATTGGTGTAATGGCCGAACGCGATCAGCACCGGAGGCGTATAGGATGAATCTCCCGTAAAGGTGTTGTTGTCGACCAGCGCATTTTCCTGCGAATCGAAGGACAGGTAGGATCCATCATGGTGCGGACCTGAGTTATAGCCATCGCTTCCGTAGGCGTAGCTCAGGTTGACCTCGCTATCGTAGAAGCTGTTATGCACGATGGCGTCGTCAGTGGTGGCTTCAAACAGCAGCAGAAGATTCTTGAAGGTGTTGTCCTGGTAGGTGAAGCGGGACGAGCCTTCGCTGGCGTAGATGCGCGCGCCCATGGATGGCCCCTCCGCTCCTGAAGCAGCGTACCCCGTGATTGTGTTATTCAGAAAGAGCACGTTGGTGCATATGTCCATCTCGTTGGTTCCGTTCCAGGTCGCGTCGCCGGCGCCCATGCCCCAGGAGGAATTCTCGAACGTAAGATCTCTTTTCGTGCCGCCGGAAAATGGGCCGTGGCTGATGAAGCCCGTAATATGCACATCGTTGACCAGCAGCCCGATCATGTCGCCGGTCGAGTAAATGGGGCTGGAGGTATCCACGGTCAAGTGTTGGATTGCGATTCGGTGGGGAACCACGATGCTAGGCAGGTGAGTGCGGACCGTGAGTCCGAACGAGCTATACCCGTCATCGTGGTAGCGCTTGATGGTGGGGTAGGCAAGCGTCAGCGTGTTGCCGTTCCGCGCGACGACCGTATTGAGCTCGCCGAAATGGCAGTGCCCCGGCTCGCCAGTGGTATCTTGGCAGCTACCGCCGCTCTGACTTCCGGTGAAGAGGTCGATGTCATCGCCCGGCTGGGGAGACGCCGGGTTTGTGCCGTCGGCCAGCTGCACGGTGGTCGAGCCTTTTTCTACCTCCTGAATAGCGATAGGCGCGTCCGGGATGTAGGGCGGCACAACCTGCCCAGCGTCGAGGAGAAACATATAAGCGCCGTGGTCGGGAGGCGTTTGAACGATGGTGTCAGTGCCGACGCCTTGCAGGTTCAGGTTGCCTGGAGCATTGTCGGCCAGGTAAAGGTACCCAACCCCGCTCCACCAGTAATAGTTGTGCATGTCGCGGTAGTGGACCCCATCTTTCCCGTGAAATGCGGGGCGCATGATTCTGAAGGTGCCTCTCCCGAACTGGACGGTGCCGCCGCCCTGAGCTTCCGCGGCATTGATCGCGTTTTGGACAGCAACCGTGTCATCGTGGGTGAATACCGAGTCCGTAACTGACGATGAAACTGGGTCGGCAAGTGTAATCTGGTTTCCGCTTTTCACCAGGATGGCCGAGAAGAAGTCCTCATTTTGGGAAATATCTGGATTGCTGGCCGGGAGAGTGGCTGGCCATCCACCGCGGGAACCCGGGCGCTGCCCGGCATCCTGGGCCGCGCTGATCTGCGATTCCACGCTGACGAGCTGGTAAGCGCCTCCATCTTCAGACGCATACCAGAGATACGTAGGCGTGGGGCCCCCGTCTTCTTTGTCTCCGACCACACTTGTGTTCAAGTCGTTGAAGGTCGTCCTAACAGACAGCGGCTCCGGCTCGTTGCTGACACAGCTCTGCGGGCTGGGAGCGGTGATGCCGCCGAGAGGATCGACGCTGCTGACGACGTAGCAATACATGTGCGTGCCTGTCACACCCCCGTTCGCAACACGGGGAGTGATCTTGGGCGGGTTGGCTACCGGAAAGGTTGCGACCGGCTTGCCCGCGGC
>CAXTVG010000550.1:0-2146 GCA_964247505.1 uncultured Acidobacteriaceae bacterium | reverse complement strand
ATCTACACGTATGAACAGTACGACCGCATACGGGATAACCCCGCAATTGACGCGGTGTATATCGGGCTGCCTAACTCGATGCACGCGGACTATACAATCCGGGCGGCGAAGGCGGGCAAGCATGTACTGTGCGAGAAGCCGATGTCGACCACGGTGGCCGATGCGCGGGCGATGATCGCGGCGTGCGCAAGCGCGAACAAAAAACTGATGATCGCCTACCGGTGCCAGCTGGAGCCGGTGAACCTGCACACGATCCAGATGATTCGCTCCGGGGCGATCGGGCAAGTGCAGGCGATTGAGAGCGCGAACGGGTTCAACATTCAGGCGGGCGAGTGGCGGCTAAATCGCAAGCTGGCCGGGGGTGGGCCGCTTCTTGATGTTGGGATTTACTCCTTGAACGCGAGCCGGTATCTGACAGGGGAGGAGCCGCAGGTGCTTTCGGCTTACTCATCAGTGATCGACAAGGATGGGCGGTTTGCCGAGGTCGAGGAGAATGACAGTTGGACCATGCGGTTCCCTTCCGGGATCGTCGCCAGCTGTAACACGACCTATGGCGCAGATATGGATGGGTATGTACGGGTGCACGGGTCAAAGGGCATGCTGGAGTTATCGCCCGCGTTTGGGTATGAGGGGATTTATCTAAGTGGGTTTACGCAGGATGGAAAGAATAAGACGCCAGTAAACATGCCGGAGCCGGGCCGCGACCCGGACCAGTTCACGGCGGAGGCGGATTACTTTGCTTCGTGTATCAGGCAAGACAGGCCGGTAAAGATGGATGGCAATGAGGGCCTGCGCGATATGGAGCTGATGGCGCAGATATACCGGAGCGCTGGACTGAAGCTGGGGTGAGCCGACTTATGCAGGCGTTGCTGCATCGGAAAGGAGTCTAGCGGCATGAACACAGTTTTTCCGATCGATCCCGCGCTGGGCGGCTATAGTTTTACGCTCGATCCGCAGTTGACCGACGCCGAATTTGAGGAGTTCTGCCGTTTGAATGACATAGCCCGCGTTGAGCGAACACGGGAAGGAGCTATTCGAATTGAGCTGCCGGTATGTCTTGCAATTAGCAGCGCGAATAGCGAGATCACCTATCAAGTACGGATCTGGTGGAAAACGCACCGAAAGGGACGGGTGTACGACTCGAGCGGTGGGTTTTATCTGCCGGACGGCTCCATGCTAAGCCCGGACGGGGCATATTGCACCCCGGAGCGGCTCGCGACGGTAACGCGGCAGGACCGGAAAGGCTTCGCGCATGTGTGTCCGGATTTTGTGATCGAGCTGATGTCGGAAACGGACCGGCTCCCGGCGGCAAAGCGGAAAATGGAGCTTTGGCTGGAAAACGGGGCGCGCGTCGCCTGGCTGGTAGACCCGAAGAAGCGGCAGGTGTGGGTGTACGAGAGCGGGAAGGCGCCGGAGACGGTCTCAGGGGAGTTTGTCGAGGGGTCTGGCCCGGTAGAAGGGTTTCGGTTGGAGCTGAATGAGGTTTGGGACTGCTACGAAGATTGAAGCGAGTAAGTC
This sequence comes from uncultured Acidobacteriaceae bacterium, assembly GCA_964247505.1. Lineage (GTDB taxonomy): Bacteria > Acidobacteriota > Terriglobia > Terriglobales > Acidobacteriaceae > EB88. Next base: position 628 of record CAXTVG010000550.1, on the reverse strand, counting down.
GGGCGGGTTGATCGAGAGCACCGCCGCTTAAAAGGCGCTCTCTTCTAGGTTACCGGGCGTAGTTCTGGGTGTAGACGTCGCGGGAAACGCCGGATTTCCGAGCTAAGTTGCGGAGTTCCGTGGCTTGGTCCTTGAGCATCGGGCCGCCGAGCGTAACGAGGAAAGGCCGATCGCCGGTGGGCGTCCACACTTCAGCTTTAAAGTTAGGGTGGCGCTGGTTGAGGTAAGCGGCTTTCTTATCGGCCAGAGCGCGGTGGTTATAGGTGTAGGCAACGACGCGCCAAACGTCCCGGCCGGTGGCGGCCCCTTCACCGCCTATTGCTTGGGGGGCGGCAGTGGGCGCGGGAGAGGGTTTCGGCGCGGAGCTCTGGGCCGCTGGCGTGGTGGACGCCATTTCGTTCCGCACCGGCTGGGGCGTGGTCGCCACCTTGCGGCCGCCGTGGTGAACAAAGCCAAAAACGATGAGAGCGAGGACCAGGGCAGCGGCAGCCAGGGCTAGCCCCAGGCGGCGCGGTCCGCCGATGCGCTCGGGCTTGCGCCAGTTTTCGCCGGCAGCGGGTTTTGGAGCGCGGGGCTCGGCCGGCAGATTGGCCGTAGAGGCGCGGCTGCTGAGGGGTGCGCCAGTCGC
>CAXTVG010000549.1:0-2147 GCA_964247505.1 uncultured Acidobacteriaceae bacterium | reverse complement strand
CTCGCTTGCGGCGCGCTGCTGGGCCTGGGTGGGCACGGGCGGCGTGGGGGGCAGGACGCGCTGTGTGAGGAGGCGCGCGCCGATGCCCAGCGCGCGCCCGAAGGTGCCGGGCCGCATGGCCCTAAGTGTAGCGGATGCGCCGGTTCCATTTTGGTCAGCGGAGGTCCAAATCGGGACTGTGGGGTACCAAAGGCAGCAAAACACCGGGGAGCCATCTTGCTGCCGCTCCACATCAAACGTAAGGTAAGGGGAAACGGGCGAGAAAAAGCCGCTGCGTAGCAAGGAAAGCAGCGCGGAAAACGGGGTGAAGCGAGTTGAATCAGAATCTGCGCAAGCTGGTGGAGCAGCTCGGTGAGGCAATTCACGAGAGCGTGTCGGAGAGCGAGCAGATCGCGGGCGTGGTCCAGGACATCCGGCGGCAGGGGTTCGATGTGCTGCTCATGCTCGAGGCAACGATCGGGCTCAATGAGGTAGGCGCTCGGGCCGAGGCGGAGGGCGAGGAAGGGGAAAAGCAGGACGGTTTTACCGCGCAGGATGTGAGCTTTCTGCGCTCCCTGCGCATTGCCATCGAAGGGGAGGAAACATAGGGAGAGCGTGAATCTTTGCCAGAACCAAGGCGCATGGGGTACACAGGAGAGCGGGCATTGTTTTGCGGCCCGCAAGAGGAGGTTTCGCGGGCATGAAGGACACACTCGGCGTTTTACTCGCAGGCGGGGCTGGTGAAAGGCTTTCTCCCTTGACGCGCGATCGGGCGAAACCCGCGGTTCCCTTTGCGGGGCACTACCGGATTATTGACATTACTCTGTCCAACTGCATCAACTCCGAACTGCGCAAGGTGTACATCCTGACGCAGTATAAGGCGCTTTCGTTGAACCGGCACATCCGCGAAGGCTGGTCGGGAGCGGTGGCCCAGGAGCTGGGCGAATTTATCGAGATTCTGCCGCCGATGCAGCGCATGGGGCCCAAGTGGTACCAGGGCACCGCCGATGCGGTGTACCAGAACATCTATTCGATCGGCGCTGAGCGGCCGAAGTACATCATCATCCTGTCCGGCGACCATATCTACAAGATGAATTACGGCAAGATGCTGGACCAGCACAAGGAAGCGGGTGCGGACGTGACGCTGGCGACCCTGCCGATCCAGCCGGACGAAGTTTCGCGCTTCGGCGTGGTAGAGGTGGACAGGAAAGGCGAGGTCACGGGATTTCTTGAGAAGCCCAGGACCACGCACCTGCGCTCGCCCTGGAATCCGGAAATGGTCGATGCCTCGATGGGTATCTACATCTTCAACACCGACGTGCTCCTGCCGGCGCTGATGCGCGACGCCGAGCGGGACGACTCGAAGCACGATTTCGGCCACAATATCCTGCCCGACATGCTGGGCAAGTACAAGATGTCCGCCTATAACTTTGTGGATGAGAACCGCAAAGAACTGTACTGGCGCGATGTGGGCACGCTGGACGCCTACTACGACGCGAACATGGATGTGACCTCGGTCAACCCTGTCTTTAACCTGTACGACGACCACTGGCCGATGCGGACGCGGGTGCGGCAGTATCCTCCGGCTAAGTTCGTTTTCGGCCAAGCCGGGCGCGACGGCCAAGCGGTTAATTCGGTGATTTCGGCCGGGTGCATTATTTCGGGTTCCTGCGTGAGCCACTCGCTGCTGTCGCAGGACGTCCGGGTGAACTCGTTCTCGAACATCGATTCGAGCATTCTGTTTCCGCATGTGAATATCGGACGGCACTGCCAGATCCGGCGTGCGATCATCGACCGCGACGTGCACCTGCCGGAGGGTACGGTGATCGGGTTCAATCCGGCGGAGGACCGCAAGCGCTACCTGGTCACCGAGTCGGGGCTGACGGTGGTGGCGCGCGACCCATCGCTGTATGAAAACCCGGCGGATCGCATCGCCCTGAGCGAACAGGGGTAATGCGGCGCGCTTACTTTTCGTGCCCGCCTGCGTCCCACGGCTGGCGAGGGTATCGATGACGGGCAATGCTTTAAAGCGGAGCGGGCTGGGGTGGGCCATAGCGGCGCTTGGATTTATGGTGCTGGCCGGATGTGGCCAGTTTTTTCCGAGAAACACAGCCTCCGGTTCGGGTGGTGGTTCAGGCGGTTCGGGCGGCTCCGGTGGTTCGGGCGGC
>CAXTVG010000548.1:0-2153 GCA_964247505.1 uncultured Acidobacteriaceae bacterium | reverse complement strand
CCAAACTCGAAGACCTCGCCAAACGGAATCACCCCTCCGCCTCCCAACTCGCCCAAGCCTGGGTTCTGACGCAAGGCCAGGACATCGCCCCCATCCCCGGCACCAAGCGGGTGAAGTACCTCGAAGAAAACGCCGCCGCCTCCGCCATCACCCTCACCCCGGAAGACCTCTCCGAAATCGAGCAAATCGCCCCCGCCAACGCCTTCGCGGGCCTCCGCTACCCCGAAGCCGCCATGTCCACCGTGAATCGCTAACCTGACTTCTGCCAATCGCCGCCCGGTCACTAGGACCGGGCTAGCTTCCGGGAACGCGACTTACGGAGACCTGCCGCCCAAATCAGTAACATGCCGGATCGGCTGCTGAGCAATGACCCAAAGGCTACCGCACGCGGCTACCGGACTATTACTTATCGCCGCGTCATCGCGATTCTGGCAGATGGCGCTCCAGATCGCGGCTGTCATGAAGAATGCGCAGTATCTCGATACGAAAGGAGAGGACGCGATACAGCAGGAAGTGACGAGGTGCTTTCACGCGATCACCAGAAACGCGATCGCGGCTCCTCGCCAAATGATAGGTGTAAATACCTTGCGGCAAATCGGGCCGTTGCGTTGCGCCCGGTCGAAATGGATCCTCGCCCAGATCAGTCAGTGCCCGGCGAATCAACGTCTCGTAACGGTCCGCGGCAGCGGCACCGAACCGCTCGACGCTCCAGGCCATAACTTCGATGAAGTCCCGATCCGCTGGTGCTGCAAGGACAACCTCAAAAGCCGGCCGCTTCACTTGCCGGCGCGCAAACCGCGTAAATGATCCGCAATCGCTTCCGGCGAGTTGAGAGTGACATACTCGCCGCGCTCAATCGCGTCGATTCCTTCCTGTGTCGCCCCGCGAAGCCATTCGACTTTCGCGCGATCTTCCGCCTCGCGCTGTTCCAGCAGGCGCAAGCCTTCGCGTACAACTTCGCTGGCATTACTGTAGAGCCCCTTTTCGATGCCGGAAGCTATAAAGCTGTCGAAGTGCTGGGTCAAAAATACGTTGCGTGTCGGCATCGCTAGCCTCGTTTTATGGCAGTATATGCCATCGGCTTCGTAACGGTGACGGATCCAGATTCTGAGCATGCGACTTCGCGAGAGTGATCCTCGGTGCCGGCCCGTTCAAGGAAGCACACTCCAATAGACTTCCGTAGTCTCTGTGCAAAAGAAGCCTTCAAGTCCACTGCTCTGTTGCAGGGTAATCAGCTTGTCCCGCGAAGAGTAGAGAAACGAGAAGTGGCTGTCCCAGTGAATCGTCCATAGCAACTCCTTGTCTGGGGTGAACACATTGAATCGTCCTGCTGTAAGCCCTTGGTCTTGGTCTTGGTTCTTGAGATCTTCGATCCAGTGCAGCTTCCTTTCGGTGCAGAACTCGTCACCAACCCAAAGCCACTCGTAGCCGAGTGCCTGCACCCCTGCCAAGACTCGATCAAGGAGCAAATCAGAAAAGTAGCCTTCGAGCGGAGGCAAAATACCATGTGTTTCTGTCAATCTATCGACCGCCGTGGCGTAAGCGACGTTTTCAAACTTCTTTTTCAGCCCGCCTATCCCAGTACGAAGCGCGATGTCCACGGCTGCAAAAGACGGTAGTCCGGTTAACCGGGTGACTTCGGCCCAAGACACTGGCCTGCAGTTCGCGACGATCTGTGCTCGATTGGGGTAGGTACCAGGCTTGAATTCATCCTTGTTCAACCCAATCGGCAGTATGAAAGGGTTGAGCGATACGTAAACTGCTTCGAACGTGCCTGCATAGAACGCGAGTACCTTGCCGTCCAGAGGACAGGAGGCGAAGATGTCAGGCGATGGAAGGATGCGTGTCGTCATGTGAGAAACCTGGAAACATTGTCAGGCATAATCCCAACGTTTCACGGCGGGACGACGGAATACCGGCCACGCCTGTGCAGTTTGCGCTTGGGACAGGAGACTCGTTGCTACCGCGCCTTCATCAGTCCTCACAAACGCCGTTCTCGTCACCCTTACCACGGTCTCTAAACTGTTCGGGGCCACCGCTGTCGAACCAATCGGCATCCTTCGCCTAGCATTCAATACAGGCGACCCCTCGCCCCACGCGCCGCGATACACTAAACCCGACCCGCTCCCACGCGCAAAATCCCTATCCAGGAC
>CAXTVG010000547.1:0-2154 GCA_964247505.1 uncultured Acidobacteriaceae bacterium | reverse complement strand
TCCATCCTGCCCTACTCCTACGCAGGCACCATCGGCGCGCTCGGCTACGGCTCCATGGACCGCCGCTTCTTCCACCGCCTCGGTGCGTCCCAGCTCGACCGCACCATCTGCGCCTCAGCGGGCGGCGAGGCCCTGCTCTCGGTCTACGGCCGCAAGCTCGGCACCGATACCGAGCACTTCCACCACGCCCGCCTCATCCTCGCCTGGGGCGCGAATGTCCACTCCAATAACATCCATCTATGGCCGCAGATCGAGCAGGCCCGCCGCGACGGCGCGAAGCTGGTCGTCATCGACCCCTACCAAACCCGCACGGCGCGCCTGGCCGACCTGCACCTCGCCCCACATCCGGGCACCGACACGGCGCTCGCCCTCGGCCTGATGCACGTCATCTTCCGCGACCGGCTCGAAGACCGCGCCTGGACCGCCGCGCACACCCACGGCCTCCCCGAGCTGCGCGAGCACGTGCGCCCCTACACCCCCGCGCAGGTCGCGACCTGGACCGGCATCGACGCCTCCGTGATCGAGCAATTAGCCCGCGAATACGCGACGGTGAAACCCGCGGTGATCCGCATGAACTACGGCGTCCAGCGCAGCGAAAACGGAGGCGCAGCCGCCCGCGCCATTGCCATGCTGCCCGCGCTCACCGGCGCTTGGGCGCACCTGGGCGGCGGCCTCCAGCTCTCCACCTCCGGCGCGTTCGCCTTTGACAAACAAGCCCTCGAGCGCCCCGACCTGATGCACGCAAGCCCGCTCGGCCGCCCGGCGCGCGTGGTCAATATGTCGCTGCTCGGCGACGCCCTCACCACCCTCGGCGTCCATGCGCTGTTCGTCTACAACTCCAACCCCGCCGTCATCGCGCCCGACCAGGGCCGCGTCCTCGCGGGGCTCGCCCGGCCCGATCTGTTCACCGTCGTCCACGAGCAATCCTTTAGCGACACCTGCGACTACGCCGACTACGTCCTGCCCGCGACCACCTTCCTTGAGCACACCGACATCCAGGGCGCCTACGGTCACTATCACGTTCAACTGTCCGAGCAAGCAATCGACCCGCCCGGCGAAGCCCGCTCCAACGTGCAGCTTTTTTCGGCGCTCGCCCAGCGCATGGGCTTTCCCGAGCCCTGCTTCAAAGACGACCCCGAAGCCCTGATCGCGCAAGCCCTTCGCGAAGACGAGCCTGAAAAGCAGGACGATCTGATGCGCGGCATCACCCGCGCCACCCTCCGCGCCCACGGCGGCTCGCAGCGCCTGCGCTTCCCGTCCGAACAGCACGGCGAGCCTTTCCGTCCCTTCTCCGACGGCGTCTTCCCCACCCCGTCCGGCAAGGTCGAGTTTTTCTCGGAAACCTTGCGCGCCCGCGGCCTCGACTCCATCCCGACCTTCCACCCGGCAACTGAGTCACGCACGCACGCCGCGCCCGCCATGCTCGAATTCCTCCCCCGCAAAGGCGGCAACTGGATGAACTCAACCTTTGCCAACCACCCCGCGCACCAACACATGGAGCGCGAAACGCTCGGCCGGCTTGAAATCCACCCGCAGGACGCCGAAGCCCGCGGCATTCTCGACGGAGATCCCGTTGCTGTCGGCAACAGCCGCGGGCGCATCACCCTCCACGCGCGACTCAGCCGCCGCGTCCAGCCCGGCGTAGTCGCCGCCTCCATGGGCTGGAACAAACTCAGCGCCGGCGGCGAAGGCGTCAACCAGCTCACCTCCCAGCGCCTCACCGACCTGGGCGGCGGCCCCACTTTCTACTCGACGCTGGTCTCGGTCGAACGCGCGCCAACCGGATAGCAGAAATCTGCCGCCCACACAAGCGCTTGGGGGCATCGGCGTACCAAAGTAAGCATCCGCAATCAAGGCAACCCTTCGCCACCGGTTTGACGCTCCATGACCCGCCCCCATAGAATCTCCGCAGTGTTCCGGCTTCCCGCCGGGCCGCGTCTCTTCTCCGCCGGGGGCCACTCCCGAGCGCAGTGCCTGAAGAGGGATCGCCGCCTCGAACCGCGGTCCATCTCACTCGAACCCGAAGGAGTTCCACCTTTCCCATGAAGCTCAAGCTTTCTCTCGTAAGCCTGGCCGCTACCGGGCTCATCAGCTCCGCCGCCCTCGCGCAGACCGCTGCCGCGGGGGGCCCCGCCACCGCACCCACCGCCACCG
>CAXTVG010000546.1:0-2155 GCA_964247505.1 uncultured Acidobacteriaceae bacterium | reverse complement strand
TTTATCGCCCCAGTAGGCGAAGCGCAAAACCCCGCCGCGCTCCTGCTCGCCCGCGAGCTGCGCACTCAAGGCTTGCGGGTAGAGCTAGGCGACGGCGCGTCTCGCGTGAAGAAGTCGTTCGAAACCGCCGACAAACTCGCGCGCAAGATCGTGCTGCTGGGCGAGGATGAGCTCGCAAGCGGACTGCTGACAGTGAAAGACTTCGCAACCGGTGAGCAAACCAAAGTACCCCGCCAGGAGCTCGGAAACACTTGCCTTCCTGATTCAACGGCAAGTTAAGATAAAGCCATGGACACGAAGTTGATGGCGGACATGGTTACGTCGATCCGCAAAGGGCTGGAGGAGTTCCTCACTCCGTCTCTCCGCGACGTCCGCAAGGAAGCCCATGCGGACACCGAGCAGCTTCGCGCCGACATTGACAAGCTCTTTAAAGACGTGGCCCAGCTCCGCGCGGAAGCTGCGCAGTCCAGGCAAGAGTCTGCTTCGGGCTCTGCACAAATGCGCTCAGAAGCGCAGCAATTCCGACAGGAAACGGCCGCGAACTTTGCACAGGTCCGCAGTGATGCCCAGCAGTTTAGGCAGGAAACAGCCGCGAACTTTGAACAAGTGCGCTCGGAGGTTTCCCAAGTGCGCTCGGAAGCCCAGCAGTTTCGAGCCGAAACGGCTATGAATTTCGCTCAGGTGCGAGATGAAGTGGGCGCTTTGCGCGGCGACATGGCCGATCTACGCGGAGAGGTGAACTCCCTGCGCTCCGCCATGGAGCGCGGCTTCTCTGAGATCGGCGCTAAGCTCGACCTTCAGGCAGACGTCCAGCGGCTCAAAGAGCAAGTCGCATCCCTGCAATCGGGCCAGCAAATCAAAGCGCTCGAAGCGCATTGAAGCCCGTCAAGGGTGTGCTTGCTTGGACTTCGCTGCGTATGCTTGCGTCCAGAGGCGAAGCAGTTCCTCTGCTTGTTCCCTTGAGTCCGGTCGGGGCCAATGACCATTAAAAACCCGAGCGAAGTTCCACGCACTCTGGCGAAAGGCCTCCCAATCCGGGTCAGAAAGGACCGTGAGTGAATCGAGGGTTTGAGGCGCGCGCGAACAAAAACCTTCAAAGTCGTCCCGAAACTGAGTAATCACTGCGCCCTGCTCTGGGGAAAACGTCTGCCGGAAAGCTTCGATGAAATGCTCCAGAGCATAAGCATCAAGGTCATCTATGAGTTCGTATGGGTGTTCCCAAGGCAGTGCATCGGGAGCTAACCAGCGCGCCTCCTGATGCCGCCTGTCGGCGATGTCGTTTGCCACCTCTACAAGGTTGTTGATCCAGCGCTCAGGCGTCATCGGCGAGTCTTCAATTGCAGCCATCGTGTACCCTCCAATGTCTCAAGAACTGCCCCGAGTTTAAATGCGAGTGTTCGCATCTTGCAGACTCACCGCAAGTGCCGCGCCAAAAGCATTCGGTACACTACTCCTGGCACGCTATGAAGGGCGAAAGCATTGCTCGACCACCTAGGACAGCTCCAACGCACCGATACCTGCGGCGCCCTCGGCGCCCCGGACGCAGGCCGCGAGGTCACCCTGCTCGGCTGGGTGAACCGGCGGCGCGACCACGGCAATCTCATCTTCCTCGACCTGCGCGACCGTTACGGCATCACGCAGATTGTGCTCGACCGTGATCTTGCCCCCGAGGGTCACGCCAAAGCCGAGCACGTTCGGCCCGAGTACGTCGTTGCGGCGCTCGGCACCGTGCGGCTGCGCGGCGAGGGCGCGGCCAACCCCAACATGGCGACCGGCGCGATTGAAATAGCCGCGCGCGAGCTTCGGGTGCTCAACGACGCCAAGCTCCCGCCGTTTTCGCCCGCCGAGGACGCCATCGCGAACGAGGAGCTCCGGCTCAAGTACCGCTACCTGGACCTGCGCCGCTCCGAAATGCAGCGCAACTTCCTGGTCCGGCACAAGGTCGCGCTCGCCGTCCGCTCTTATCTTTCGGCCAACGGCTTTTTAGAGGTCGAAACGCCGATGATGACGCGCTCCACCCCCGAGGGCGCGCGCGACTACCTGGTCCCCAGCCGTGTGCATCCAGGTGAGTTTTTCGCCCTGCCCCAGTCCCCGCAGCTCTTCAAGCAGATCCTCATGATCTCCGGCTTCGATCGCTACTTCCAGATCGCCCGCT
>CAXTVG010000545.1:0-2155 GCA_964247505.1 uncultured Acidobacteriaceae bacterium | reverse complement strand
AGCTCACACGCCGCGTGCATCAGCGTGTTCCCGCTTAGATTTGCTGTCCATAGCAGCTTGCACAATTCCGAAGCTACAAAGGCCTAGGCGGTATAGCTTGCACCCATGCGGGATTGTGGCCCGGCCACTATAATCGGGCACCCTGACCCACCAGCTACCGTCAAAGTTCCGCCGGCAACGTTTATTTACCATTTCCCACTTACGGGGCTTGACTCCCCGTAAGATTCGCGTAGTATCAATTTACGCCGGCACTGGCCGGAACGCAAAAGGGGGAACCCGAAGGTTCCCCCGCCAACTCAGCTAGGCGCTTTCTTTCGACGGTCGGCGCCCAACCAATTACGGAGCAAGAGAATCATGTCCCCTGCCTTCTTGGATATTACGACACCCGTACCCTGCATTCAAGGCGCTTTTGGAAATCGGCTTCTCACCTATACAACTCAAATCAGACCAAGCCAGGTAAAGCTCATTCTTGGCCACGATCCGCGTTCACAGTTCTGGAAGGACATCCCGGACGAAGAAACTCGTAAAATTTACGAACGCATTCAGCGCCCAACCAGCAAAGATCGCCGTAACAGCGTTGCGGAGTACCTAATGCAACGTATGGGCAGCAGTCGTCCGTCGATTGCCGCGTTCCCCTCTATTTCGATAGGTGTTTCACATCCCACTGTGTTCAGGCCGAGCTCCGAAAACGAAGCTATCGGTATTCTCCACATTGACGACCGCGGACAAAGAATCGTCCTGGACGGTCTCGGACGCCTCACCGGGTGTTTGGATCTTTTAAACGGATCTGACGCGAGTGGGAAACAAATCATCAATTCGATGACCTTACCAGTGACGTTTTACGTTCCAGCGCACGGAACTGGGCCGCTTTCCACCTATGAACTCGGACAGCTCTTTTCGGACTTCAACTTTCGCGTTTATCCGGTCCCCGCTCGGGTGAACATGGCCCTTGATCAAAGCGACATCTATATCCAATTTGCAAACGAACTCGCGAAGCGCTCGTTCATTGCCGAGCATGGTGGAATGGAAATCAAAGCAGCTAGTCTTGGAAAAAAGTCCACAGCTTTGGTCGTCCAAACAGTTATCGTCCGGACTGTTCGTGGGGCCACAGAGGGTCGCGACTTTCAGGAAAACAATCTTGCCAATCCGAAAAATGCGAACCTCACTGATGCGTCGTTCCAGACCGAACTCAACTCAGTAGCCGGTTTTTTTACGGAAATCGAGCAACGGATGGGTGATCGGTGGACGGTGCGGGATAGCCTGCACCTTTCCTCGCCCGGATGGCAGGCCCTAGGCGTAATTCACCATGATCTAAACCATAGAGGTCTAGATTTGACGGATGACGAGAGGGCCGCCGTCTGGGATGCGATTGCAGCGATTGATTGGACACGGACGAACCGCGATTGGGTGGATCACGCGAAACTAGGCATTTGGGACAAACCGAGGGGCGGCGGTCCCGAGCAGGTGATCATTCTTGGAGCGGGACGAAATAATACTCAGGCCATCATCGACCTCGTGCGGCACCGGACTGGTTTGCAGGACCAGATCGACAAGATGAAGGCGCAGGACACGCCAGAGCTTGTGCTTTCTTAGCCGCATTTAAAGGAGGGAAGTGCACTTCTCTCCTCTTTCGAAAGGGCAATGTACGGAGCGACGGATATAGCTAAGCGAAACAAGAACGCGAGTGAAGCGGATAAGCTCTTAAGTGCAAGCAAAAGCGGAGCTGTACGTAAGCGTTCCACCCCATAGCAGGCCCGAGAGAACCACGTTCGTATCGAGAACTAGCTTCACTCCTGGCCGGCATTCGCCCGGCGCTCCGCCCGCATCGCCCTGATCTCCTCGGCTATCTCCTCAGGCGACATCGGCGGCGGATCGGGAACCGCGGCCGCCCGCGCCATTCCCTCAAACAGCTCGTCGATTCGGCGCTTCCGCAGCTGCTCGCGCAGCCACACCTCCAGCCGCTCAGGGGTCGATAAGCCCTCGCTCAGAGCCTCCGCCGCAAGCTCGTCCGGCAACGAAACCTGTATCTGGGTCATCTCCGCTCTCCTTTTCACGAGCATACACAAACGCGTTTTCCGGCGAGGAGCTTTCAGGTAGAAAAGGGCCCTACTTACAAACGGCGAAACCGCCTGCGCGGCTGGCGGCCACTTCGTGG
>CAXTVG010000544.1:0-2166 GCA_964247505.1 uncultured Acidobacteriaceae bacterium | reverse complement strand
CATTTGCCCGAGCAGAGCATCCAGCTCCTCCTCATTGCGCAACGTCAGCGCGATCGATAACTTTAACGTCTGCGCCGGCGCAAGCTGACGCAACAACGGAACCTCACGCTGCGCCACCACCTCGCGGACATTGCGCGTCGCCGGCGCTTGCTGCTGCGCCGGCGCCGTGGCGGCCAGCAGCGAGACCGCAGCCGCAGCAGAAACTCCAAACAGGGTAAAACGCTTCATTGGGGGAAACTCCTTTGGGGATAAGTGAGTTAAAAAGAAGCCGGGCTCGAGGCCAGGCCGTCGAGGCAATCTAATAAGTCCGGAAGTTAGCACTGAAAGCGAAGCTAGACTGCGAAAGCCCGGAGCAGCTCGGGCTCGCCCACGTCTGCCCGGCGCAGCCGCCATTATCCCGCCCCAGCGACCACATTGCAATCCGGCTCACATAGCTGTTCGCATTCGCAAAATTCAGAACCGTCTGCGCGTCGTTCAAGCTGAATATCTCCGTGTTGGTGTCGTTCACCCCGATCATCGGCGTAATTCCCACCGTGCTCGACAGCCCAGCAGCCTTGATCTGGCTCTCCGTCGCGCTCGCCGCATTGGTCGCGTCCAACCCCATCTGCGCGCCATTATCCTGCGCCGACCCGTAATCCATCGCCATCACGTTCACCACATCCAGCCCCAGCCCGTCCGCGTGCGCCGAGTTCAAAATATTCACCCCGCTCGCGATCAGCCCCGTCGGCAGCACCGGGAGCGTGTACGAAATCACCAGCCCCGGATTTGCTTTTTTCAGGCCAACAAGCGCCTGGTCCCGCACCGTGATCGAAGCCTGATTCGTCGTCGCCCCGCCCTCAATGTCAAAGTCCAGCAGCTTCACCCCGTACCGGTTGATCACCGACTGGTACGCCGCCTGCAGCTGCGAAGCATTGGAGCAGTTCACCGCCGGCTCCGTCCCCGTCGCGCCGCCAAACGAGATCACCACCTGCACCCCAGCCGCCTGCAGCTGCTGCACAATGTGCAGAATCGAATCCCCATTCGGCAGACTATCGGTCGGCAGCGTCCCGCCCAGTCCACCCCAGCCGATCGCGCCGCCGCTGGTCGAATCCACAAACGCCAGCGTCACCGCCTTGAAGCCTGCCTGCTGCTGCATCGCGACCAGGTTCTCGTCCGCCGTGATGCTCATGTCCACATACGGCGCAAACAGCCCCGTTGTCGATCCGCTCGGCGGGTTCGGCGGCGGCGGCTGTGTGGGCGGCGGCGTGGTCCCGCCGCAAGCCCCGGTCAGCGTCCAGGGCTGCCCCGACCCGCTGGCCCCGCTGTTCGTCGCCGGATTCTGCCCCTGCGTCCACCAGTTCGCCACGTAGTTGTTTGTGCCCACACTGGCAGTCTTGCCGCCGGTGTACACAGCGCTCGACGCCCACGGCGTCGCACAGGTTGCCGCATGGGCCGTGGCGCTAAGCACAAACGCGCATGCGATGAAGGCGAGAGCGAAAAGAGAAAATCTGAACTTGCGCATAGTCCTGTTCCTTCCAAAAATGCCGGTGCAAGCGTAGGGAAAGCCTAGCGCCCGTGGAACACAAGCGCAAGCCGAAGTCGCAGAGCTGGCAGGCAGGACACAACAGAAGAGCAGGGGGACGGCTCTTATTCCAATTCGCCGAATCCATGCGTTTCAGCGATGCGAAAACTATGCTCCACTAAAACCGAAATTTGCAATCGAAAAAGTGCCGTTCACCATCCGTACAATCAACTTACTGCCCCGCCACCCGACTCGGCGGAAACCTGCGAGCACCCTACATCGCGCGTTTCGTGCCTGGTCAAAGAGTCCAAACTTTCCCGTCCCGTGTTTCATACGCGGATAAAAGACTACGGGTGCCCCACGCCTCGCGTCCGGGATCCCCGGCGAGCGGTCTTTGCTCGCTGGGGTGGCTCAGACGTGGGTCCTCGGGAGCCAAAGCTCCCGACCGCCTGTGTCTCGCCTTCATTCCCACTTTGGAACCGCCAAGCACGCGCGCCAGGAAATCTCCCTCCCATGGCCGCTTCAGCCCTGTATAGTTTCGATGGTGCGCTCCTCGCCTTACGAAGGACCGCCCAAATCGCTGCCCAAAGAGGCTTTCCGAATGATCCTCAAGCGTTTCCTGCTCTTCGTCCTCCTCGCCGCCTTCCCCGCTCTGCTCGCAGCGC
>CAXTVG010000543.1:0-2180 GCA_964247505.1 uncultured Acidobacteriaceae bacterium | reverse complement strand
CTGATCCGCGGCGAGCCTGAAACCTACAACCTGCCGCCCCAGCCGGAGGTTCCGACCATCTATCTCAGGAAAGGCTGGACCTCCTCGGCGCGCGACGGTTTGCTTCTTCTGGCTGGCGTCACCGCGGCCTTCCTGGTCTCGCGTAAAAAGGGAGTCCTCCACCATGCCTGAGGCGTCTGCGCGCGAACGCGAAGACCGGCTGCTGGCCCTGCGCCGCGAGGCCGAGCAAAAAGGCCGCGTGCAGGACGCCGGAGTGCGCCCCGCGGGCTCGCCCTTTCCCGTCGCCTCCCCCGAAACCGGCTACTACAAACAGCCCATGCTCAAGGCCCCGCAGTGGACCCAGATGATCCCGTTCTACTTTTTCGTGGGCGGGGCGACGGGCGCGCTGGGGGTCATTGGCTCGCTCGCCGATGTGCTCGCGGACGAGAAGAAAATGGCCGAGCAAGCCCGCTGGCTCGCAACCGGCGGCGCGGTGCTGTCGAGCGTGCTGCTGGTCTGGGATCTGGGCCGCCCTTCCCGATTCCTCAACATGCTCCGCGTGTTCAAGCCGCAAAGCACGATGTCGGTGGGCTCATGGATTCTGTCGGCGTTTTCGACCGCTGCCGGAGCTTCCACTTTCGCCGACACACTGCGGATCTGGTACGGCAACACCTGGCCGGTGCGCTGGATCAGCGGCGCGGGCCGGGTCGGGTCCACGCTGTTCGGCATGCCCTTTCACAACTACACCGGCGTTCTCATCGGCACGACGGTGATCCCGGTCTGGAACGAGCGCGTCAGCTCCATTCCCGGGCATTTCGGCATGTCCGGCCTGCAATCCGGGGTCAGCATCCTGGAGCTGATCGGCCATGAGAACAGCCGCGCCCTGAACCTGCTGGGCCTGCTCAGCTCGGCCATGGAGATGTGGGAGCAGTTCGACATCGATCGAACAAAATCGCCCGCGCTGCTGCCGCTGAAACGAGGCATGACTGGCGCCCTGGTCCAGGCGGGCGCGTGGCTGTCCGGCCCCACGCCCTTTCTGCTGCGGCTCGCTGCTTCCCGCTCGGGCCAACATCCTAAGCTGCGCCGCTGGGCGGCTGTTTCCGCCATCGCCGGGTCTATCTTTACCCGCTACGGATGGGTCGAGGCCGGCAAAGTTTCTTCGCGCGACTGGCGGCTCCCGCTCAAAATCGAAGCCCCCGACGAGGAGCGCGCGCCTGCCATGAATTTCCAGCGGTGAGTTGGCGGAAGCGCGTGTGAGTCGAACACACCGTTGCCCGTAAAGGACGACCGCCGGTTTTGAAGACCGGGAGGATCACCGGAACCCAGGCGCTTCCGTGCCTGCATCTATATGGCTTAGATGCAGTTAAACACCCCAGTTCGCCTCACCGAGCAGGTCAAAGCCGGCGGCTGCGCCAGCAAACTCGCGCCCGGCACACTGCTGCCCATCCTATCGCGCCTGCCTAGGCAAACTGACCCAAATGTGCTGGTCGGTTTCGAGACTGCGGACGACGCGGGCGTGTACCGCCTGAGCGACGACACGGCGCTGGTCCAAACCGTCGACTTCTTCACCCCGCTGGTCGACGACCCATTCACCTTCGGCCAGGTAGCCGCGACCAACGCGCTCAGCGACATTTACGCCATGGGCGGGCGCCCTCTCTCCGCGCTGTGCCTGGTCTGCTTTCCCGCCGACGGCGACCTGGCCACGCTGGAACAAATCATGCGCGGCGGCTTGGCCAAGCTCGACGAGGCCGGGTGTACGGTAATTGGCGGTCACAGCGTTCGCGATGCGGAAATCAAGTTCGGCTATGCGGTCACCGGCACTGTGCATCCCGACCGGATATGGACCAATTCCGGCGCAAGGCCCGGCGACGTGCTGCTCCTGACCAAGCCGATCGGCACGGGCGTCATCACCACCGCCCTCAAGCAAGGCCGCGCCGAGGCGTCCTGGGTTGAGGCCGCGACCCGCTCCATGACCACCCTGAACCGGCTTGCTTCCGAAACCGCGCGCGGCTTCCCCATCCACGCCGCGACCGACGTCACGGGCTTCGGCCTGATGGGCCACGCGCGCGAGATGGCGAGGGGCAGCGGCGTACGGCTTGCTTTCTATGTTCCGGCCAGCAGGCTGCTCCCGGGCGCGCTCGACGCGGCGCGGCTGGGCGCGATCCCCGCCGGGCTCCTGGCCAACCGCGACTATTCAGAGT
>CAXTVG010000542.1:0-2187 GCA_964247505.1 uncultured Acidobacteriaceae bacterium | reverse complement strand
GCCTCCGTGGCGGCCGTGGCAGCGTGCGCCGCGGCGGGGCTGGCGGGCTGCGCTGATGGGTCCGCGCTGACGGGGCTGACCAGGGCCGCGGTTTCGCTGCGGGCGATCTGCTGCTGGACATCTTTGTCGAACTCGATTTGCCAGATCTTGAAACGGTTGGCGCCCGCGGCGACGCCGACCGCGCCTTGCAGGATTTCGCGGGCGGGCTCGCGGAACCACCAGAGGGTGAGGCCGATGAGCACCGGCCAGACGATCGCGCTGCAGATGGCGGCCACGCCCGCGAGGACGCTGGCTAGGTCGCCGGAGTGTCCCTCCACGGTGACCGGGTGCGCGAGCGCGGGGGTGTCTGTGAGGAGAAAGAGCGCATGTGCAGGGGGCCAATGCATGGTGTGCATGGTAGTCCGGGTGGAACACCACGGCAAGAGGACCGAAGCGAACATCGCAGGGCAGTCAGCCGTTATGGCTGTGGCGCGCCTTCGACAACTCACCTAGATAGTGCTCCGCGAGGACGTTGTTGATGCGGGTCTGCCAGTCCTCGCCGGTCGATTTGTACCAGTCAAGCACGTCGGCGTCGATGTGGAGGGAAATTGCCTCTTTATGCTGGCCGAAGAGAGCCCGGCCGCGGCGAGCAGTGTTCCAGACTTCGGGAGAAGCGACTGGAATATCCACCGTGTCAACTGCTTCGTCAGGCATGGAGGCAAGTGCCTGAAGACGGATGCGCTGTTGCTCTGAGATGGGCATCTTTAAATCCTGTTCCGTCCTAATTGCCAGCTTCGTACCTTTCTCGCTCATACTGGATCGCCTTTCGCGCCGAAATGATGCGGGTCTCACCTTCTTCAGGATAGGTGTGAACTACAAGCAACAGCGCGACACCTTGAGCATAGCCGAGAGCATGCAGCCGCTGTTCGCCATGCACGAAAAGGTCCTCGTAAACCAGGTAAAAGGGATCGTCAAAGACCAGAACGGCATCCTCGAATCGCACACCATGCTTGCGTTCGTTTTCGGTGCTCTTGCTTTCGTCCCAGGTGAACCGCATTTTAAGAGACTACGCGCGAGATAAATACACGCCTTCGGCCGTGTCGACGCGAATCTTCTCACCCTCGTTGATGAATGGCGGAACCTGAACGACCAGCCCGGTTTCGAGCTTCGCGGGTTTGGTGACGGACGAAGCCGTCGCGGATTTGAGGCCGGGCTCGGTTTCAACCACGGTGAGCTCGACAGTCTGAGGCAGGTCGATGCCCACGGGAACGCCGTCGAAGATCGATACGGTGATCTGCAGGTTCGAGGTCAGGTACTCGACCGCGTCGCCGAGCGTGTCGCGCTTCAAGTTAGTCTGCTCGTAGTTGGTGGTGTCCATGAAGTAGTAATCATCGCCGTCGTTGTACAGGAACTCCATCGGGATCTCGTCGACGATGACGCGGTCAATGGGGTCGGGCGAGCGGAAGCGGTGCTCAAACATGGAGCCGGTGCGGAGGTTGCGCAGCTTGGCCTGGATAAAGGCGCGCAGGTTGCCGGGGGTGCGGTGCTCGACCGCGAAAACCGTGTGCAACTCGTTGTTGAACTTGATGATCATGCCCGGACGCATCTGGGTGGCGGGAATCGCCATACGGGGAAACTCCTTGCAGGGTGGGGCGAGAGTGGACTCGGACGCGGTGGCCCGGGCGCTGTTTCATTCTAGCGCAGCGGTTTGTGGGCAAGCGGTTCGCCAGTGCGCTGGGGTCTAGCTGTTTGCGCCGAAGACTTTCGCAAAAAAGTGCCCGATATTGCCGAAAAAGCCTCGTTTTGCAGGTCGTTTCGTGGGCGGGTTCGGTACGGGCGGCGGCGGCGGCTCGGGCGGCGTATTTGACTAGAGCGTGTCGGAAACCAGCGCGAGGCCTTCACCCGCCGGCACGACGGGTGGACTGCCCGCGAGCTTGGGGGCGGGCTGCAGGCCTTCGCTCACGGCGGTCGGGAAGGCCGTGTCGGCCGGGGTTGAGGATGGGCCGCCATTTTTCGCGCTGGCGAGATCGGCGGCCGGCGCGGGTGGGCAGCCGCAAGGCTCGCTTTCATTGTCGACAACCTGGTTGATCGAGCCGTGAACGAACAGCACACGCTGCCCGGGGCGGATGCGGTACGCGCCCCCGTCCATAAGGCTGCTCGCGATCACATACGGCGCGTTGTCCCCGGCGTTGTCCACGCAGGTGTCGC
>CAXTVG010000541.1:0-2191 GCA_964247505.1 uncultured Acidobacteriaceae bacterium | reverse complement strand
CTCGCCCAGCGCGCCGCCCAGAAGCTGGTTGGCGCGATTCGCGACGACCTCGTTGGTGTTCATGTGAAAGCTCACGCCCGCCCCGGCCTGGAAGACGTCGACCACGAACTCCGGGTTCCACTTGCCCTCGGCGACCTCGGTGGCGGCCCGGATGACAGCATCGGCGCGCTCTGGGTCGATCACGCCCAATTCCTTATTGGCCTCGGCGGCGGCGGCCTTCACCAGCCCGAACGCGCGGATAAGCAAAGGATGCGCCCGCAGTCCGCTGATGGGGTAGTTCTCCACCGCGCGCTGGGTTTGCGCCCCGTACAGCCGGTCCGCCGGCACCTCCACAAAGCCCAGCGAGTCCTTTTCCTGCCGCGTCTCGGCCATCCTCGTCTCCTTCGCGTCTGTTCCGCGTCTATTCCGCATCGTGGCGGATTGCCGCTGCGTCTATGGTAAGAGATATGTCTCCCACGCAGGAAACCTTTGATGTGCTGGTGATCGGCGCCGGGCCCACGGGTCTGGCTTGCGCGCTTGAGGCGAAACGCCTGGGCCTGAGCGTGGTGCAGATCGACAAGGGCTGCCTGTGCAACTCGATCTACCACTACCCGGCGCACATGACTTTCTTCACCACGCCCGAGCTCCTGGAGATCGGCGAGGTGCCGTTCCCGAGCACCAACCAGAAGCCCACCCGGGCCGAGGCGCTCGAGTATTACCGCAAGGTCGCGGACCGTTTTGAGCTCGACATACGGCAGTACATCAACGTTGACTCGGTCACGGGTGCGGACAGCGACTTCCACGTCCACACCACGGACCGCTTCGATCGAAAACAGGTTTTTCACACCCGCAAACTCGTTATCTCAACCGGCTACTACGACCTGCCGAACTACCTTCGCGTACCGGGCGAGGACTTGAGCAAAGTAATGCACTACTACGACGATCCGCACCCCTACTACGGAATGGACGTGCTGGTGGTCGGCGGCAAAAACTCAGCCGCGATCGCAGCGCTGGACCTGTGGCGGCACGGGGTGCGGGTTACGGTGGTCCATCGCGGACCGGAGATGCACCAGCATGTGAAGTACTGGATCCTTCCGGACTTCAACAACCGCGTGAAGAACGGCGAGATTATCGCGTTTTACAACTCGGAAGTCGTGAGCATCGGGTGCGATTCCGTGACCATCCGGACTCCGGAAGGCGAGCGGACGCTCCCGAACCAGTTCGTCTTCGCCCTGACCGGCTACCACCCGGACTTCGCGTTTCTGGAGTCACTGGGCGTTCGGCTGGAAGGCAACGACCGCCAGCCCTGCTGCGACCCGCACACCCGCGAGTCCAACGTACCGGGCCTTTACCTCGCGGGCGTGATCGTGGCGGGCAATCGTACCAACGAGATTTTTATCGAAAACGGCCGCTTCCACGGCAAGGAGATCGCCGCGGACCTGGCGCGCAGGTTCGAGAAAGCCGAGCCCGAGCCGGAAGTGGCTACTCTTACTTAATCTCGTCGCTGTGGAAGCTGAGATAGTCTGAGATCGAGTGCTGTACCTGATGGGCTAGTCCGAAGCGAACTGCGGTATTTACCAGAACCTTGATTAAGTCAGAGTCAGAGTAGCGGTGTTCCGAGCCCGAGCGGTAAGCCATGATTTGTCCCAGAGCAAGATGCTGAATCTCGCAAATGCCCTCAAGACTCGGTCTCGCGTCAGCATCACGAGCGACGATGGTGAGGTCGTAACACAGTCGGACGAGCACACCTACTCTAACCTTTTCCGGAACGTTTTTAAATTCGGCGATAACTGCTGTTTCGGTGCGAGTCATAGATCTTTTATATGGCGGCTTTCCCTCTTATTCCTCGCCCGCGAGCTTCAGGAACTCGTCCTTCACATCCGCCAGCAGCGGCAGCTTGAGCCGCTTCAGCTCGGCGTTGACGCGCTTGGATTTTTCGGAGTGCACATCATCCTTGTACATCCGGATCAGCTCTTCCGTCGAGGAATAGTTGTGAAAGCGCTTGCCATCAACTCTCCTTGTGCCCATTGCGAGTGGCCAGGTAAACCAGTCCTGCGCCTACTAGGCCCGCCCCTGCCAGAGCCGTCCAGACTGGGTAACCCGCTTCGGGCTGCGTGTGGCCGGATTCCGCATACGGGCCCGCGCCGTCGGACTTTCCTTCGAGCGCTTTCGCCATCACTTCGGCAATGTGCATGCCTTGGCGCTCGGTTCC
>CAXTVG010000540.1:0-2193 GCA_964247505.1 uncultured Acidobacteriaceae bacterium | reverse complement strand
ACCAAAGTCAAAACCGCGCTGGTTGGCGACCTGCAAAGCGAGCTGGTCGAGGACTTTTTTGACGGTTTCGCCCGCGGCGCCCGCGCCAATGTCCACCTGAAAACCATGTACGGCCGCTCCAACCACCACAAGCTCGAAGCCCTGTTCAAAGCCTTCGCGCGCGCCCTGCGTGTGGCCTGCTCGCGCGACAAACAATTGGGCGAAATGCTGCCGTCAACGAAAGGCCTGCTTTGATCGCGGTCGTCGATTACAAAGCGGGCAACCTCACCAGCGTGCTCAAATCGCTTGCCGCCGCGGGCGCAACCGATCTCGAAATCACCGAAGATCCAGACGTTGTCGCGAAGGCGGATAAAATTATCCTGCCCGGCGTCGGCCATTTTGCCGCGACCGCCCGTCTGCGCGAGCGCGGGCTCCAATCGGCCATCCGCGAGCGCACGGAGGCGGGCGTTCCGTTCCTCGGCATTTGCGTGGGCCTGCAATGGCTGTTTGCCGGCAGCGCGGAAGCGCCGGAAACTCCCGGCTTCGGCGCGTTTGCGGGGGAGTGCTCCCGCTTCAGCGATTCCGCGCTCAAGTGCCCGCACGTCGGTTGGAACGCGCTTTCCATCTCAAAGGAAACGCCGCTCACCACAGGGCTGCGCGATGGCGAACACGTGTACTTCACCCACTCCTACCGAGCGCCGGTCGTCGAGGAAACCACGGCAGCCTGCGACTACGGCGGCCCGTTTTCCGCTGTTGTCGAGCGCGGCAACATTATGGGCGCGCAGTTCCACCCGGAAAAGTCGGGCGAGGCCGGGCTCCGGCTTCTGTCGAACTTCGTGAGGCTATAACGGCATGCTGACCAAGCGCATCATCGCCTGCCTCGACGTCAACGCGGGCCGCGTCGTCAAGGGCGTGCAGTTTGAGGACATCATCGACGCCGGCGACCCCGCCACCCTCGCCGCGCGCCACGCCCTGGGCGGCGCGGACGAGATCGTGCTGCTCGACATCACGGCCACGCACGAAGGCCGTGGCACCCTGCTCGCGACCGTTCGCAACACAGCCGCCAAGCTGTTCGTCCCGTTCACCGTCGGCGGCGGCATCCGCTCCGGCGACGATGCCACACAGGTGTTCGACGCAGGTGCCGACAAGGTTTCGGTCAACTCCGCCGCGCTCGCTGACCCCGCGCTGATCGACGCCATCGGCAGCCGTTTCGGCGCGCAGGCTGTGGTCGTCGCGATCGACGCCCGCCGCGCGAGCCGCTCGCCCGATGAGGCCGAAGTCTACGAGAGCGGAGGCCGCAAACCCACCGGCCGCCGCGCGCTCGACTGGGCCCGCGAAGCCGAACAGCGAGGCGCGGGCGAAATCCTGCTCACCAGCATGGACTCGGACGGCACCCGCGCGGGCTTCGACTGCGAGCTCACCGCCGCGATCTCCCAAGCCGTGCAGATCCCGGTCATCGCCTCGGGCGGCGCGGGCACCGCGGGGCATTTCGCCGAAGTTTTCAAACAGGGCAAAGCTGACGCCGCCCTCGCCGCCAGCATCTTCCACTTCGGCGTCGCCGACGCGCGCACGCTCAAGCAGTACATCGCTCAGCAGGGCGTCCCGGTAAGGCTCCCATGCTGATTCCCGCGATCGACCTGATGGGCGGCCGCATCGTGCAACTGGTCCAGGGTGAGGAGCTCCGCATTGCCTCCGACGATTTCGCGTACTGGATTGACCGCTTCCGCGCCTACCCGCTGGTCCAGCTGATCGACCTCGACGCGGCCAAGCGGCAGGGCAACAATCGCGCGCTGATCGAGCGCATCGCACGCGAACTGCCGGTGCAGGTAGGCGGCGGCGTCCGCAGCCCGGAGCAGGCCCGCGCGCTGCTTGACCTGGGCGTGCGCCGGGTTATTTTCGGCTCTTCGCTGTTTCCAGCCACAGGAGTCAATCGAACCCTGGCGGCCGCCATCGCCGAAACCATCGGCCCCGACCGGTTTCTCGCCAGCATCGACACCAAGAACGGCCGCGTCGCCGTGCGCGGCTGGCGGGAGGAAACCGTACTCATCCCCGACGAAGCCGTACACGCGCTCGAACCCTTCTGCGGCGGGTTTCTATACACGCACGTCGATACGGAAGGCACCCTCCAGGGCTTCCCGCTGGCGGTTGCTCATCGTTTACGCGCCCTGACAAAACGGCAGCTCATCGTTGCCGGTGGCATCCGCGACCAGTCCG
>CAXTVG010000539.1:750-2197 GCA_964247505.1 uncultured Acidobacteriaceae bacterium | reverse complement strand
TACTTACTTCTACTACAACCCGCAATCTTTTCCACGCATTTTGGCCCCGCCCCCCAAACGTTTTTTAAGGGGTCTATTGCTTCCTCTTCGGTTACTAACCAGGCTATCGACGAGCTGATCCGCTCGGTTTATGCGCTGGACATGCCAGCGAGGGAAAAACGCAGCAGCTTGACCTATTTAAGAGGGCTGTCCCGCCTTCGGTCGTTTCTTCTAGTTTTTTCGTTCATCTTCGGTCCGATGCGTTATTATCGTGACAAAGTAGAGCGGAAGGCGAACGACGTCGACTCCGCCATCCGTGTTTATGTGAAGTTCCTATGGCTGCAATACGCTCCATAGCCTTCCCAATCGACAGCAGGTGGAGAAGTGATTGATTCCGGTGAACAGAAACTAGAGATCATCAGCAGAATGCGCGAAGATGCGCTGAACGAGCTGCGAAAGCTGGCACCCACAGAGGCCGGCATTTTTGAAGCCCTCGACAACTTGCGGGAGAAGCTGCGGTCTGCTGAAACAGCAGGAGCGAGCTACGACGGGAAATCTCATGCCGAGGTCCCGGAAGACTACAGTGGATTTTCCCGTCCAACCGACGCGATAGCAGCATACCTGGCCAAACATGGGCCGTCCCCGAAGCTGCCCGCCATTCACGCGATCGTGGAGGGCGGCTGGCACCGAGGCCACGAGGACGCGGCGACGTTACTACGCGTCGCCGTGCAGCACCAGCATCGGCGCGCAACCAATCCGGTGATTGGTGTCAAACGCGAAGGCAAACAGGAAACGATCTACTTGACAGGAAAGCATGATGCAAGGTGAACAGGATTCGCCTTCTTTCGGGCACATTGAGTTTAAATTGTCTGTCCTTGCGAAACCTGGTGAGCCCAATACTTACGTGCAAACTTTTGAAGGAACCATCTTTGCCTCTGACCCGGATGATTGGGAGCCGGAAGCGGGGATCATCAAAGCTTATGTTGTGGAATACGAGCAAGCCCTAATGAACGGACAAAGCCTTTTTGAGGCTATGGATTGTGAGAGCTCAAGTACGCTGGAGTGCTTCGACGCGCTTTTTGAGGTGCATCGCGGCGAGCTTAGGCGGAAGATATCGGACTCGATGATTTGTTTCCGATCTGAGCTGCCGAACCTAATGCTCCTTGAGGCGATAGAGTTGAAGCCTGAGTTTAGAGGGCTCGGCATCGGCCGCGAGGCTGTTCGAACCGTTATTG
The DNA here is from genome assembly GCA_964247505.1 of uncultured Acidobacteriaceae bacterium. Classification (GTDB taxonomy): domain Bacteria; phylum Acidobacteriota; class Terriglobia; order Terriglobales; family Acidobacteriaceae; genus EB88. The sequence continues at coordinate 983 of CAXTVG010000539.1, read as the reverse complement.
GGTCTCTAGGCTCAAGCTGCAAGCTGATTGCGTGTAAGCCGTTTCCTCTTCAGTACGAAGGTTTTAAGAGCGAAGAGTGGCAGTCTAGGCGAGAGTTGCCCGGTTTTGAAAGGGAGAGGCTGACAGCTTGGAAGAAGGTTCGCCGGTTTTGGTTCAACTTGGGATTTCTCCGTGTTCCGAGAACCGAATACTACGTTTGGTCTGAGCCCTTTATCGAGCCTGACGAATATTAG
>CAXTVG010000539.1:0-726 GCA_964247505.1 uncultured Acidobacteriaceae bacterium | reverse complement strand
CTCGGCATCTGCAGGCCAGCACCAAAACAAAAAAGGCCGCCCGAAGGCGGCCCGATCTTTCCCGAACGGTTGATTGGACCGCCAGCTCCCCTCAATGGCCGACCCGTGAAGCTCTTTGCTGATCCCGCAAAGCCTCTTCGCGGCCCAGCTCTTTGCAAGCAATCTTTTCGCCGAGGTCGCACCGGTCGCGGTTGCGGGTGATTGCGTTCTCTCGCATTTGCTGAGCCATGGCATCGATAAGGACGTCGAGAGGCGCGGGCCCGTCAGCGTTGCAGCCTTTCACCACTTGAGTGTCGTCGTAGGGGCAGACTACCCGGGTCCCATTCGGAAGAATGACGGTCAAAAGCATCTTGGCTTCACCTTCGGGTGGCACAACGAACGCCGGGCTGCTGGCAAGATTCCACGGTATCAGCGGCGGGGCCGGTACGACCGGCATTGCAACCTGTCCGACGGCGGACTGCCCGGCGAGGATAACAGCGAGTATGGGCAGCTTCGCACTCACGCCGGCCGCACCCTCGCCCGGCTCTGCCGCCCCATCTCGTAGCCGATGCGCAGCGCCTCTTCGGTCGTGACCTGCCGGTGCCCGAACACCGGGTGAGCCGCGCCGAACAGCTCGAAGATGCGCTCCCGCTCGGCCCAAGTGCGGTACCCGGCAAAATAGGCGAGGTTCTCCCGCAGGCCTTCGGCCCGGACGCCGGGTATCTGCCTGCACACCCTTGCGAGCCA
>CAXTVG010000538.1:0-2197 GCA_964247505.1 uncultured Acidobacteriaceae bacterium | reverse complement strand
GGTCATCCAGCGCGACCGCCACGCCCACTACATTTCCACGCTGGCGATACTCGCGAGCACTCTCGACAAAATCGCGACGGAGGTTCGGCACCTGCAGCGCTCGGAGGTCCGCGAGGCGGAGGAGTTTTTCTCGGAAAAGCAAAAGGGTTCGTCCGCGATGCCGCACAAGCGCAACCCCATCACCTCCGAGCAGATTTCGGGGCTGGCGCGTGTGGTCCGGGCGAACGCGCAGGCGGCCTACGAAAATATTCCGCTGTGGCACGAGCGGGACATTTCGCACTCTTCGGTCGAGCGCGTGATCCTGCCCGACTCGACCATCCTGGCCGATTATCTGCTTGCAAAAACCACGGCGCTGATCGAAAACCTGCTGGTTTACCCGAAGCGCATGCTGCGCAATCTTGAAAGCACGGGCGGGCTGATTTTTTCAGGCCAGCTGCTGCTCGATCTGGCCGAATCCGGGATGTCGCGCGAGGAGGCGTACCGGCTGGTGCAGGGCCACGCGATGCGTGCCTGGAAGGACGAGCTGGTGTTTCGCGAGCTGGTTGCGGACGACCCGGCGATCACTTCGCGGCTTTCGGCTGAGCAGCTGGGCAAAACGTTCGAGCTCGACCGCCAGCTCGGCAATGTGGACGCCATTTTCGCGCGCGTTCTCGGAGCTGCTTGAGGGTCACGGTCGCCATCACGGGCGCGAGCGGGGCGGTGTTCGCGCAGCAGCTCTTGCTTGCGCTGGAGCACGACGACCGGGTGGAGCGGGTGCACTGCATCCCGAGCGAGAACTCGCTGCGCGTCATGGCTGAGGAGATGGGCCTGAGCGGGCGCAACCAGCTGGTGGAAAAGCTCCTGGGCGCGCCGTCCAAAAAAATCGAGCAGCTGGCGGAGAACGACATCGGCGCCGGTATCGCGAGCGGGAGCTACCCGTCCTCGGGGATGATTGTGCTGCCCTGCAGCATGGGCACGCTCGCGAGCATTGCCCACGGGATGGCGCAGAATCTTATCACGCGGGCTGCCGACGTATGCTTGAAAGAACAGCGCCCGCTCATCCTGTCTGTTCGTGAGACGCCATTCAACAGAATTCACTTGCGCAACATGGTGCTGGCGGCAGATGCTGGTGCGGTGATTTTTCCAACCATTCCGGCTTTCTATAATGAACCGATCGATTCAACAGAAATGGCGCGGCAGTTCGCCTACCGCGTCCTCGCCCACTTTGGGCTTCCGCAGCCGGATATGTTCCGTTGGAAAGCGGAGTAGCGTGCGCGCCGCCCAGGTTGCGCTGGGATGCTGCATGCTGCTCGCGCTGGACAGCTGCTCGGACTCCGTACAAACGGCGGAATCCCTCGTGGGGAGCGCGGGCCCGGCTGCGGCGCTAGTCAACTCGCTCAGCTACGCACCGCTTCCCGCGGACGACCCCGCGCAGGGCGACATGGTTCCGGTGCACGACCCGAGCATTATGCAAAGGCCGGACGGGACCTATGTCGTGTACTCGACCGACCTCCCGTTTCTGAATGCAAAGCCGTCCATTGCGCAGCGCTGCTCGTCCGACCTGGTGAACTGGCAGGCATGCGGGTATGTGTTTCCCGCCCTGCCCGGCTGGGTGCAGTCGCAGTACCCGGGTGCTGTGGGTCTTTGGGCGCCGGATATTTCGTACTTTCACGGCTTGTACCACATGTATTACGCGGTCTCCTCGTTGGGCTCGCAGCACTCGGCCATCGGGTTTGCCACGAATGTGACGCTCGACCCCGCGGACCCGCGCTACAGCTGGAAGGACCAAGGGGCCGCGCTCCAGTCCGAGGCAGGGGCGGATTTCAACGCGATCGACCCGAATGTATTTGTGGATACGAGCAGCGGCCAGACGCGTGTTTGGCTCAGCTACGGGTCGTTTTGGGGCGGGATTTTCCAGCAGGAGCTGGACCCCGCAACCGGCAAACCGGTCCCCGGCGGCACGCGCTACCACCTGGCGCAGCAGGCGGCCTCGATGACTGGGGCGCTGGAAGGCGCGGCGGTGGTCGCGCACAATGGGTGGTATTACCTGTTCGCTTCGGTGGGCGTTTGCTGCAATATCCCGATCGAACAGGACACATATCAGCAGATTGTGGGGCGCTCGCGCAGCATCCATGGGCCGTTCACGGCGGAGGACGGCGGGGCGATGCTGGGGGGCGGAGGGACGGTGCTGCTGACCAGCGATGCGAACTGGCTCGCG
>CAXTVG010000537.1:0-2198 GCA_964247505.1 uncultured Acidobacteriaceae bacterium | reverse complement strand
CGAGATTACCGTCACGGCTTCCGGATTCCAAAGCTACACGCAACAGGTGGAAGTCACGGTAGCGGGCCATGCGACGCTCGATGCGAAGCTGACCGTGGGCCAGGGCGCGGAGAAGGTAACGGTAACGGCAGCTTCAGGCGGCGCAGAAGTCAACACCGAGAATCAGGAAGTCTCGCAAATCGTCGGCCAGAGGCAAATGGCGCAACTGCCTTCGCTCACCCGCAACCCCTACGATTTTGTCGGGATCGCGGGCAATGTCAGCAACGGCGATACCGCGCAAGGCCATAGCCAAAACGCCAGCACGCGCGGCATCAACTTCACCATCAACGGCCAGCGCTCCTCCGGGACCGAAATCCTGCTCGACGGCGTCGAGAATCTCGAACCATTCGCGGACGCCGTAGGCCAGGTTGTGCCGCTCGACTCCATTCAGGAATACCGGGTCACCACCAGCAACTTCACCGCCCAGTATGGGCGCGCCTCGGGCGGCGTAGTGAACGTGATCACGAAGGCGGGCTCCAATGGCTTCCATGGCGGCGCGTGGGAGTTCAACCGGCTTTCGGCCTACACATCGAACACCTACGATAACAACGCAAAAGGCATCCGCAAGGGCGTATACACCCGGAATCAGTTTGGGTTTGAGTTAGGCGGACCGATTAAGAAGGACAAATTGTTCTTCTATGAAAGCACGGAATGGGTGCGGGTGCGCTCTTCCGCCAACCAGTCCGCCATCGTTCCCGACCCGGCATTCATTGCAGCGAGTTCTCCGGCGACCCAGGCATTTTTTGCCGCCTATGGCCAAAACCAGCCCCGGCCGACAGGCAGCAGCAATGTGATCACGGCCGGCCAGGTGGCTGCGTCCGTCGGTTCAGGCTTGAATGCGACTGGGCCTTTTGCCGCTTTGCCAACGGGAACACCCGTATTTGATCGGGTTGCCTACGGCGCGCCCACAGATGCGGGCGGCGGCGCACCCCAGAACACCTATTACCTGAACAGCCGGGTTGATTACAATATCAATGCTTCGACACAGACCTATGTGCGCTACGCGCTGCGAAAGCTGAACGACTTTAACGGGTTTGATTTTTCCACGCCCTACTCCCAGTACAACGTTGGCGACACTAACTCCGATAATTCGGTTCTGTGGAACATCTCGCATATCTTCAATCCGAAAGTGTTCACGAACACCAAGCTCAGCTTCACCCGGTTCAATCTTGCTAACACTTACGACACCGCGCTGCAACAAACGCCTTCCCTGTACCTATTCAGCAATGCTACTTATGGCGGAACACAAATCCAGTTGCCCGGCTTCTACACTCAATTTACGGGAACGGGCGGCCTGCCCGCAGGCGGACCTGAGAACACAATTCAGTGGAATCAGGATTTGACCGTCTCTAAGGGCGCGCACACGATGCAGTTCGGCGGTCAAGTCGAATACATCCAAATCAACGAGGCTTATGGCGCCTATGCCCAAGCCAACAATCAGCTCGGTACCGCGATCGGCAGCGGCTTGGACAACTTTGTGAGCGGAACCGTCGCGGCCTTCACAGCGGCCGTAAATCCGCGGGGGACTCTGCCTTGCGTACGCGACTATGTTACGAACGCGCTGGTCAACCCTTCGTCCTGCCTGATCACGCTTCCGGCCACGCAGCCGAGCTTCGCCCGCTCGGACCGCTTTCACGATTGGGCCGCTTACGCGCAGGACTCTTGGAAAGCAACGCCTCGCTTGACGCTCAACTACGGCGTACGCTACGAGTATTACGGCGTACAGCACAACAATAAGCCAAATCTCGATTCAAACTTTTATTACGGGGCAGGACCTGGTATCTCGAACGAGGTCCGCAACGGGCAAGTGCTCACTGTGCCGAACAGCCCGATTAAGAGCCTCTTCAACCCGAGCTATGGGACGGTTGCGCCGCGCGTCGGGTTCGCCTACGACATCTTCGGCACAGGAAGGACTTCACTGCGCGGCGGTTACGGCATTTCCTACGAGCGAAACTTCGGCAATGTAACTTTCAATGTCATCCAAAATCCGCCGAATTACGCGGTCATTCAAGTGCAAGGCGCGGCTTTGAGCACTTCCAATGCGGGTCCTTTGGGCGGCACGGGTGCAGCCCAGCCGCTGCCACCGGTGTCTGTCCGCAAATTCTTCCTGATCATACGTAGTTCTAAAACTCTCTTTTGGTCGGCAGCACTCGATCAGC
>CAXTVG010000536.1:0-2201 GCA_964247505.1 uncultured Acidobacteriaceae bacterium | reverse complement strand
CGGCGATTTTCTCGCCAACCAGACTCCCGTGAAGGGCATGTGTGAGGCCGCCCCGGCGATTATCGACCTGCTCGATCGCATGGGCGTGCCGTTTAACCGCACTCCTGAGGGGCTGCTCGACTTCCGCAGGTTCGGCGGGACGCTGTATCACCGGACTGCCTTTGCCGGCGCCACCACCGGCCAGCAACTCCTGTACGCGCTCGATGAGCAGGTCCGCCGCCACGAGTCCGAGGGCAAGGTCTCGAAGTACGAAGGCTGGGAGTTCCTGTCCGCGGTGCTCGACGGGCAAGGCGTGTGCCGCGGCATCTGCGCCATGAACCTGCGCGACATGTCGGTGCGGGTATTCGAGGCCGACGCGATCATCCTCGCCACCGGCGGCATCGGCGCGATTTTCGGCAAGAGCACCAACTCGGTCGTCTGCACCGGTTCTGCGCAGTCCGCAGTCTATCAGCAGGGGGCATACTACGCGAACGGCGAGTTTATCCAGGTCCACCCCACCTCGATCCCCGGAGAAGACAAGCTACGCCTGATGAGCGAGTCCGCTCGCGGCGAGGGCGGCCGCGTGTGGGTTCCGCGCAAGCTGAATGACCCGCGCGAAGCCAAGCAGATTCCCGAGGCGGACCGCTGGTACTTTCTCGAGGAGTGGTACCCCAAGTACGGCAACCTCGTGCCGCGCGACGTTGCCACACGCGCCATCCACAAGGTGGTTTACGAGCACGAGCTCGGCATCGACGGCCAGCCGATGGTCTACCTCGACCTGACCCACATCGACCGCGCGACGCTCGACCGGAAGCTCGAAGGCATCCTCGAAATTTACGAAAAGTTTGTCGGCGACGACCCGCGCGAAGTGCCCATGAAGATCTTCCCCGGCATGCACTACACCATGGGCGGGCTGTGGGTCGACTTCAACCAGATGACCAATATCCCCGGCGTGTTCGCGGCGGGCGAGAGCGAGTACAACTACCACGGGGCGAATCGGCTGGGCGCGAACTCCCTGCTCAGCTGCATCTACGGCGGCTTCCAGGCCGGGCCCAACGCGATGCAGTACGCGCGCGGCTTGCAAGCAGCTTCCGCAAACGGCTATGGCGAGAACGAGAAGAAACGTCAGGAGGAGATCAACGGCCGCCTGCTGTCTTCCACCGGGACCGAAAACCCCTTCCGCCTGTGGCGCGAGCTCGGCGATACCATGACCAAAAATGTCACGGTGATCCGCTACAACAAGGGCCTGGGCGAGGCGGACGAAAAGATCGTCGAGCTGCTGGAGCGCTTCCGCAATATCAACCTGAGCGACAAGAGCCAGTGGGCCAACACTTCGTTTGCGTTCACGCGGCAGCTCGGCAACATGCTCCAGCTCGCCCGCGTCGTGACCCAGGGCGCGCAGCTGCGCGACGAAAGCCGCGGCGCGCACTACAAACCCGACTTCCCCGAGCGCGATGACGAGCGCTTCCTGAAGACCACAAACGCCAGCTTTGCGCCCGATGCCGACGAGCCCCGCTTCACCTACGATGCAGTCGATACGCAATTTATCAAGCCCAGACCGCGTCGCTACGACGCGGTGAAATAGCATAGACGGGCGCCCCACGTCTCGTGCTTTAGATGTGGACCCTCCAGAGTGGAGGCAGTGGTTGACAGGCCAGTAGTCCAAGCAGGAGTCTTGCACACGATGCCAACTACCCGCCGCACTTTTCTCGCCCGCACCGCCCAAACCGCCGCGCTCGCGGCGACCGGCCCAAAGCTCCAGGCCCTCGCTCCACAGCAGCTCTTTTCCGCGAACTTCGCCTGGGGCGCCGCAACCTCGGCGATGCAGGTCGAGGGCTACCCGTATGCGGACGGCGGCGGGCGCTCGGTTTGGTATGTGCTCGACAACCAACCGGCTAAGGTCAAGGACGGCAGCAACGAGCTGATCGCCGACGACACCTATCATCGCTGGGCCGAGGACATCCCGCTGATGCGCGAGATCGGCCTCAACAGCTACCGTTTGTCGCTCGGCTGGCCGCGCATCCTGCCCGAGGGCCGCGGCGGCCCCAACCCCGGCGGCCTGGACTACTACGACCGGCTGCTCGATGCGCTTCTCAAGGCCGGCATCTCGCCCTGGGTCACGGTGTTTCACTTCGACTATCCCGAAGCGCTCCAGCAAGCGGGCGGATGGCTCAACCCGGACTCGCCCAAGTGGCTGGCCGATTACGCGCACCTGGTCGCCG
>CAXTVG010000535.1:0-2207 GCA_964247505.1 uncultured Acidobacteriaceae bacterium | reverse complement strand
GACGATGCCGGGGCCGGCGCGGGCGTTCATGGTGAGGGCTAGGTTGAGCAGGTCGAGCCCACGAAAGCCGGCGCAGCGGCCGGCGATAGCGACGGAAACGAGCTTGAGCAGGCAGCTGGCGGCAAGAAAGGCGAGGAGCATGGGCCAGGAAAGCCCGTGGGTGAGGTCGAGCTTGAGGCCGACCAGGGCGAAGTAGATGGGGATAAAAAAGGCGAAGGAAACCTGGCCGATGGCGTCGAGGGCTGGGGCGAAAAGTTTGCGCTTTTTGTGGACGACGGCGAAGCCCGCGAGAAAAGCTGCAAAGACCTGGCTGAGGTCGAACGCGCCGGCGGCGACGCAGTAAGCGAGCAGGACGGCGAGGACGTAGGCGACAGGTGAGTGGCGGGCGAGGATGTTCCAGCGGGCCTTGTTGGCGCGCTTGACCAGGCGGGGGACGACAGTGAGGCCGAGGGCGAAGAAGGCCGCGGTGGCCGCGAGGTGGACGGCGATCGGGCGCGAGCGGAGGGTGGTGTGGCCGGCGACGGAGGTGGCGACGGCCAGCGCGAGCCAGAGAACGATGTCCTCAAGCACGGCGACCCCGAGGACGAGGCGGGCGAAGCGGGTTTGGAGGATTTGGAGGTCGGCGAAGATTTTGGCGACGACGGGAACGGAGGTGACGGCGACGCCGACGGCCAGGATGAGGGTGAGCGAGAGGCGGTTTGCGGAAGGCCCAGCGAGGGTTGGCGAGAGGAAATGCGAGCCGAATGCGAGCGCGAGGGCGAACGGGATGCCAGTGCCGACCAGGGTGAGCCAGAGAACTTCGCGGCGCTCGTCGCGGCCGAAGAGCTGGCGGGCCTCGGCGCCGGAAAGGAACATGAGCAGCAGGAGCCCGAGCGAGTAGAAGAGGTTGAGCGCGGGCTGCTGGTGGTGGATGGCGGTGGTGAGCGAGGGGGAAAAGCGTTCGAGAAGTGCGGGGCCGAGAACAACACCGGCGAGGATTTCTCCTACAACTTTAGGTTGGCGGAGGTGTGTAAAGACATAGCCGAGGATCTGCGCGAGGCCGACCAGGAGCAGCAAGAGAAGCAGGATTTGGGTGAGGTCCGCGTTCGACATGCGTTGGTCCCTGACCGGCTGATGGTTTGAGCGAGGCGAACCCCCTTCTCAAAATCGAGACCTGGGGCACCCGTTGAAAGAAAATTGTTCGGTCGAGGCGCTAACTCCAGTAGGAGCGGTCGAGGGTTCGGTACTGGATGGCTTCGGCGATGTGGGGGAGGGCTATATTGTCGTCCCCGGCGAGGTCGGCGACCGTGCGGGCTACTTTCAGAATGCGATCGTGGGCGCGGGCGGTAAGGCCTTGCTGCTGCATGGCGCGCTCGAGGAGGCGCTCGGCGTCGGGGGCCAGCTCGCAGAACTGACGGATTTGGCGAGTGCCCATTTGGGCGTTTGCGTAGATTTTTTGTTTCGCGGACGCGAAACGATCTCGCTGGCGGTTGCGGGCTGCGAGTACGCGCTCGCGGATGGCGGCGGAGGGCTCGGCGGAGGCGGTGGAGCGGAGTTCGCGGTACTGGACGGCGGGGACTTCAATGTGGATGTCGATGCGGTCGAGCAGGGGGCCGGAGACTTTGGCGACGTACCGTTGGATAAGCGGCGGGGTGCAGTGGCACTCGCGGGATTTGTCGTTGAAGTAGCCGCAGGGGCAGGGGTTCATGGCGGCGGCCAGCATAAAGCGCGCTGGAAAGGACAGCGACATTGCCGCGCGGGAGATGACGACGTTGCCGTCTTCGAGAGGCTGGCGCATGACTTCAAGGACGTTGCGGGGAAACTCAGGAAGCTCGTCGAGAAAGAGGACGCCGTTGTGGGAAAGCGAAACCTCGCCGGGGCGCGGGATGGCGCCGCCGCCGATCAGTCCGGCGTCGGAGATAGTGTGGTGGGGGGAGCGGAAGGGGCGCTCGGTGACCAGCCCCGCGCCTTCTTCGAGGACGCTGGCGACGGAGTGGATTTTTGTGGTTTCAAGCGCCTCGTCCAGTGTCAGCGGCGCAAGAATCGTCGGCAGGCGTTTGGCGAGCATGGTTTTGCCCGAGCCTGGGGGGCCGATCATGAGGATGTTGTGGCCGCCGGCTGCCGCTACCTCTAAGGCGCGCTTGGAGGTTCCCTGGCCGCGGACGTCGGCGAAATCTACGTGGAACTGCTGTTCTTCGGAAAGGAGGGCGCGGGCTTCAACCTTAAAT
>CAXTVG010000534.1:0-2210 GCA_964247505.1 uncultured Acidobacteriaceae bacterium | reverse complement strand
GGGATGTGCTTGTACTTGACCACGAAAGAGTACGGAATCTTGACCGGCATTTGGTCTGCTGGGAAGGGCGCTGTGCCGGTTACCCGGTAGCCGAAGCGCTCGTAAAGCGGCGGCAGTTCCGTGCGCTTATCGACCACGGTAAGCTCCATGAAGCGGCAGTTCATTTCGCGGCAGAACTCTTCGCCCGCGGCCATCAGGCGGCTGCCAATACCCTGGCGCTGCCGGGTGGGTGAAACGGCGAGCATGCCCAGGTAGCCCCGCTCGCCCCGCAGTTCCACGTAGATGCTGCCGATGAGTTCGCCCGCTTGTTCGAGCAGCAGAAAGCGCCCGCTCGCCAGGTGCGCGCGGACTTCTGTTTCGTCCGTGCGCTCGCCAACCTTGAAAAACTTTTCCACCTGGTAGGCGGCGTTGACCAGGGCAACCAGCGCCGGGATGTCCGCTTCGGCTGCGAATCGAAAATCGCTCATCGTTTGTCTCCCAAAGTGCAAAGCCGGGCGGGTGCCCGGCTTTGCACCGCAGTGAAGCGGCTACATAGTGGTAGGCAGGTTGCTGTGCGCCGCTTGCCGTCGTGCATCGGCCTGTTCAGCGGCTTGCTCCAGCTGCGTGGCCTGGCCCATCACGGCAACCGCTTTTTTGATCTCCGGGTCCCACTCCGCGCGCGCCCGCGAGCCGTCTTCCTCGGTGTAGGCCGAGCTCAGCAGCTCTGCGAGGATATTGGCCTTGACCCAGGGCAGCACGGGGTCTAGCTCCGCGTCGGTAAAGCTGATGTTTTTGGTCCGCAGAAACTGCTTGTAAGCGTCCAGCATGTCGGGCGTCACCTGCGCGTCCTTGGCGACCTGGTGCTTGGCGAGCCACTGCTGGGCAAAGTCGAAAAACGTGTAGTGCGCGATTAGCAGGCGCTCCAAATGCGTGGTTTTCTGCTCCTCAAACGGCACATCCGGGGCGATGCCGTCGCCGCCGTACTCGGTGCGGCCGGAGTCGGTCAGCTTGACCTCGCGATCCTTGTCGTTCTGCGGCTTGCCGTGGTTGGAATAGTAGTCGTACAGCGAAACGCCCTCGTAGTTGCGCTGGATCAGCCGTCCGCTCGGGGTGTAGTAGTGATAGGTCGTGAGTGTCAGCCCAGTGTTGTCGCTCAGCTGGTACACGGTCTGGACCAGGCCCTTGCCGAAGGTGGTGGTTCCGACGATCAGCGCCCGGTCGTGGTCCTGGAGCGCGCCGGAGATGATCTCCGCCGCCGATGCGGTCCCGTGATTGGTCAGAATCACGATCGGGTAGGTTTTGCCGTCGCTGCCGTGGTTGGCGCGGTAGATCTGCTCCGGGTAAGCCCGTCCGCGCTGCGAAACGATGACCTGGCCGCGCTTAAGGAACTGGTCGCACACCGCGACCGCCTGGTTCAGCAGGCCGCCGGGGTTGTCGCGCAGGTCCAGCACCAGCCCGTGCATGTCGCCGAAGCTCGCGAGGGCGTCGGACACTTCCTTGCCGGTGGTTTCCTGCACTGCCTTGATGTGGATATAGCCGATGCCGGGCTGGATTCGATAGGCCAGATCGACGGAGTTGTTCGGAATTTCCGCGCGGATCAGGTCGAAGTTCAGCGTTTGCGCGCTGCCCGGGGTGTCGCCGGGGCGGGTCACGGTCACGCGCACTTGCGTACCCTTGTCGCCCTTGAGCAGGGCGACGACGTCGTTCGAGTCCAGCCCGTCGGTGGACTTGCCGTCAACGGCGGTGATGACGTCGCCGGGATGGATGCCGGCCTTGTACGAGGGCGTCCCGGCGAAGGGTTTGAGGACTACAGTACGTTGCTTGTCGCCGATCAGCTGCGGCTGGATCAGCATGCCGACGCCGTAGTAGCGGCCGCGCTGCTCTTCCATCAGGCTGCTGTAGTGCTTGGGGTCGAAAAAGTTCGAGTGCGGGTCGAGCGTCCGCAGCATGGACGGGATGGCCCCGTCATAAATGGTGTCGTTCGGTTTATCGCCCGTGAAGGGGTCGGCGTAGTTCTCGCTGACTGTCGCGTAAACGGACGCGAACTGCTTGAGGGAGTCGCGGAAGTCCTGATCCGAGTCACCTCCGCCCTGGGCGTGTACTTTTTGGCTTGCCACCATCCCGGCAAGGCCGCAGGCTGTAAAGAAGGCTACAAGCGAGAAGGTAGTGCGGCGGGCGCGGGGTGACATGGGTTGGGAGGGGCCTCGGTGTGCTTTTGAGTATACCAAGGC
>CAXTVG010000533.1:0-2211 GCA_964247505.1 uncultured Acidobacteriaceae bacterium | reverse complement strand
GCGTCGCGGCTGGATTTGGCGGAGAAAAACTTCTGGTACATGCTCTGGTTGCCGAGCATGAGCAGGCAGGTGGGCAGGAACAGCTCCCAGGCGCGGATGGGGGAGTAGTCGCCCAGGGCGGTGAAGTGCGATGGCGGCAGGCTGGCCCGGAAGGCGCTCCAGCCGCCCGCAGAGTGGAGCAGCACGGGCAGCGCGACGAGCAGGGTGACGGTCGCGAGCAGGCCGATGAACAGGTCCATGTAGGCGACCGAGCTCATGCCGGCGAGCGCGGTGAACGAGATCACAAACGCGGCGATGATGTACTTGCCCAGGTCGGGCGAGATGGTGTGGGGAAAGATGAGCGCGAGGATGTCGCCGCCGCCGATGAGCTGGTAGGAGGTGATGGCGGTATAGGCGAACAGGATCGCGATGACACCGAGGACGCGGGCGGCTTGTGAGTAGCGGGCTTCCAGCAGGTCGGGGATTGTGTACTGCGCGAACCGGCGGGCGCGGGGGGCGATGAAGTAGATCAGAAACAAGCCCGCCCAGCCGCCCGCGGGCTGCCACAGCGCAACCAGGCCGTGGTTGTAGGCGTTTTCCGCGCCGCCCAGGAGGGAACCCGAGCCGATCCAGCTGGAAAGCAGGGTAAAGACCAGAACAAAGGCCGGGAGCGAGCGGCCGGCGACGAGGTAGTCCTGCTTGGTGTGGGTTTTGCGCAGCTGCGCGAGCGAAACGGCAAGCAGGACCAGAAGAATGGCGCCGAGAACGGCGGCGTAGAGCGGGCTCAAGCGGGCTCCTCAGGGCAAAGCCTGAGTGTAAACCCCGGCTTCGGTGTGCGGGGGCGCGAGTTGTGAGTGGCTTACCCCGGTAACGACCCTTCGGATTCGCTGCGGAGCCCGAGAGTGAAGGGGCTGTCGCACTTGAGTCAATATAAGCGCGTTTCACAGGACTTATTCTCTAAATAGCGTTTTAGCGGGAAGGAGCAGCGAATGAGGGGTCGCGGGATAAGGCTACTTGCATTGCTATCTTTTTCTATATGGCCCTCAATGTGTCTCAGGGCACAAGGTCGACCACCAGAAATTCCGAGCCGCATGCAAGCACGTTTCTCTGGTGGGGGCTGGTATACACCGACACCAACCTTCCTCTCCGTTGAGAGCCGACAATCCAGCGACCCGGAAAGCGCAGAGTCCTTGGCGGAACTTCGTCGCCGTACGCTGAAGGCTCTAAATCAGCTCTCCTTTCCGGTTGCAGGTGACCGTTCGCAAGCAACACTTGAAATGACATTGATCAGAGCGCCTCACATCCGGTATGGCATGTTCCACTACCAGAACGCACCATACGTGTACCTGCTTATACGTGAACGCTCAAGTGGACAGCTCTTGTATTGTTCTTACCGGCGCCTGAGTCGCATCAAGAACGAGTCTTCTGCATTGCTGGAGGAATGGAAACATGCAGTCGAGAAACCTGACGCGACTGCGTACGGCTCCCTCGCAGATTGCGCCGAGCAGGCGATGCGCCCGGTATCCAGCAGCGAATCGCATCTCGCGACGCATTAAGAGTTGTGCAAGCCGTAGGTCCTGCTATGTCGCATTGTCGGAAGTCTTTCCTGCAGAGATAAGCGTAGGTCGAGGGCCAGCACGCGATAGGATGGTGGATGGGGGGCTGGTATGCGACCGTCAGAGGCTTTGGAGCAGCAGCGGGAAGCGATACGCGGAATTGTTCCGCGATTTCGTGCAGCCAACCCGCGCGTCTTCGGCTCCGTCCTTCGCGGTCTTGATCGAGAGACCAGCGACCTGGACATCCTTGTCGATCCGCTACCCGGGACCACCCTCTTCGACCTGGGTGCGCTTCAGGAGCAACTGCGAGGGCTCCTAGGCGTCCGTGTCGATGTGCGAACGCCGGGCGATCTACCGCCGACCTTCCGGGAAGAGGTGGTTTCGACGGCAGAGCCGGTCTGATGAATCCCCGCCTTTTGGAATACCTTCGTCAGCTTAAGATCGCTGCTCAACAATCGATTCACTTTGTAGACGGGATGAGTTACGAGGACTTTCAACAAGACACGAAGACGCAACGCGCCGTGACCATGAACCTTGTTATCCTTGCGGAAGCTGCCGCGAAGATTGAGGAACGATTTCCGGACTTCGCAGTTGCGCATCCGGAAATCACTTGGACAGCCATCCGGGGCATGAGGAATCGAATCGTCCACGAATACTTTGTCCTAAACTTCGAGAC
>CAXTVG010000532.1:0-2213 GCA_964247505.1 uncultured Acidobacteriaceae bacterium | reverse complement strand
GGCGTCGAGACAACATCGACGACGCGATACGCGGCCCCGTAAACGCCGGCCGCGTGGAGCATTCCTGCGGAAACCAGCATCGTCTTGTCAATGTCGTTGTAGACAGAAATTGCGGAGCTCGAGAACGAAAAGCTCAGACCTTCGAGCAGGTGGGCGCGGCGGACCGGCTTCCAGCGCGGCGGCCCCAACAGCCGCGTGGTCACCGTGAACGCAATGAGGGCGACCAAGAGCGAGGCGACGCAGTAGACCCGGACCCAGGTGAGCACGGCGACATGGAGGTGAAAGCGAGCGGCCCATAGAAAGAGCAGGGCCGCGGCTCCGGCGCGCGCGGCGTTGGTCAGGGCCAGCAGATTCGCGCTCCAGCGGGCGAAACCCGCCCCCTGCAAAGCACGGCTGCCGAGCTGGGTGAGTTTGCCGAATAGAGCATCGGAAATGGCCAGGTACGGCAGCAGCTCGCGCAGAGCGGGCGCAAGAAAAGCTCGTCCGTAAGCCCACGCCGTGGCCTGGAGAAGAACAAAACCGAGGCTTGCAATGACCAGCGCGCGACCCCAGGTTTCGGCAAAGGCGGCGCGGTCGCGGGCAACGGTGCGCAGCAGAACCATCTCCATGCCGAGCGAGGAAAATTGCGAAAGCACGTTGACCAGCGCGACCACGCCGATAAACGCGCCGTACTCGCCCGCCCCGAGCATGCGGCCCATCACCAGAAAGTAGAGCGCCTGAAAGAGCATAGCCGCGCCATTACCGGAAAGCAGCCAGGCGGCCTGGTGGCGTAGCCGGCCGTGGCTTCCCTGCCCGGCTCCCGGCGCCTGCTTGCTTTCGAGCGCATGCGCTGAGGGCGACGCTTTCCCTGTCACGCGGGCTTGGAAGCGCTCTCCAGCTGCCAATCCGGGTGCCCCACGTCTCGATTCTGAGACGTGGGTTCTCGTGGGCGATAGCTCACGACCGCTCTCGGAACCGCACACCAAGGTAGACGTGGGTACGGGCTCTTCTTCCAATCCGGCTGCAGCGCATGCGGCGAGCGCGGCAACAGTGCCGGGCTCCACCCCGCGAGCGCCGTCCACCACCTCGTCATAAAGCTGCTCAAGCAGCCCTGTTTGCGTCCGGAGATTGAAACAGCGCTCCACGCGGGCTCTTCCGGCGCTCTGGAAACGGAGCGCCGCGTCGTCGTCGGTACACAGCAGAACCAGGTGGCGCGCGAGCGCCTCGGCATCACCCTCAACAGCCAGCAAGCCGTGCTCTCCGTGGCGGATCAGCTCCGGGATGCCGGAGTGGACGGTGCTCGCGACGGGCAAACCCAGCGCCAACGCTTCGCAAAGCACAATCGGCAATCCTTCTGCGTCGCCGTCCGGGGCCGTGAGCGAGGGAGCGGCCAGGCACCGGGACGAGCGCATCAGGGCGCGGACCTGCTCCGGAGTCCGCATGCCGAAGAATCGGGTTTCGTGGGTATGGCGGCGCGCGAGCGCTTCGAGCGCCTCTTTTTCCGGGCCGTCGCCGACCACCGTGAGCCGCGATTTAGGAAGCGTCCGCTGTACGCGTTGCATTGCCTGGATCAGCACATGGCAGCCCTTTTTCGGCGTCAGCCTCCCGACGAACAGAATGCGCGGCTCGCGCGGTAGCGGGGCGTCGATGGTGAGCTCTGCCGTATCCACCCCGATGGGCAGGGTCCGCAGTTTACCGGGCGGAAAGCCCAGCTCGAGTGCGCGCTGCCGAATGGCGTCGGAAACGCAAACAAACAACGCTGCTTCGCGCCACAACCGTTCGCGCCGGGCGAGGTAAAGCCGCCCGCGCCGGTGTGCCCGGTGCGCTGCATCCGAGCGCATGACGTCATAACCGTGCAGGGTAACGATCAAGGGCACGCGCAGCGCCCTTGCAAGCGGGAGAGCTTCCGCTCCGTCGAGTGCGAAATGTGCGTGGATGAGAGCGGGACGGTGCGCCCTGGCGGAGGCCACAAGCGCGGGAGCAAAGCCGGTGTGCTGAAAAAGCAGTCGTCCGCCCGTGCGCTCCCCTGCGGGCATCACGCGCCCTTGCGGGAGCGGCAAAGAGGGATTCGCCCGGCGCAAGCCTGCAAAAATCGGGCGGTAGCGGGTGAGCGCGGCGCCCTGCGCTGCGATAAAAGTTTCCGATGGCGGCAGGAGATCGCTGCGATAAATCAGTGCGGTCACGCCGCCTCCCGCGATCGCACAAAGGTCCACCGCTGCTTCAAGCGCAGGAAC
>CAXTVG010000531.1:0-2218 GCA_964247505.1 uncultured Acidobacteriaceae bacterium | reverse complement strand
GGGATTGAGACTGATAAGCCGTGATCTCGGAAGCCAAGCGTATTTTTTGGGCTCCCAATGAACAGAATATCTATTATCGGACATGATTAGTGTTCCTCTTTCTCTGCTGCTGCTCACGCGCTTCTCTGCCCATGCAGTGCTTTATGACTTCTTCCGGGCTGCTTGGGCCTCGGCGCCGCAAGAGCCGAGAATGCCGCCGGCATGAAGAAACATGCCGCGCGTTGCCGATCGGATTTGTTTTGAGGCGGTTGCGTGGCTCCGAACGTGACGGAACGCCTTCGACTGACACCCGGGCGGCAGGTTTCGGCGTCTTAGCCGGTATGGCTCATGCAAATGCGAAACCGAAGTTTCCGGTGGAGATCTCCCAGCGTCCGGTGAAAGTGTTCGAGCAGCAGAAAGACGCGCTGGCGGCGGCGCTGGTGTTTGCGGCGGCCAACCCCACGAAGGAGCACGTACACCGGCTGCGGACCACCACGCGACGCGTCGAGGCGCAGCTGGCACTGCTGGCGGAGGTGCCGGGCGGAACTCCTGGGACGCCTGCGTACGAGAAAGCAGCGCGCCGCCTGGGCAAGCTGCTGGGCAAGCTGCGGCGCGCTGCGGGTGTGGTGCGCGACCTGGACGTGCAGCGTAAGACGCTGGCAGAGCTGGGCGGCCAGGAGGACGCGGCGAAGCAGGTTGCGCGGCTGCGCACACTGCTCAAGCGGAAGCGCGAAGAGGCCGCGCGGGATCTGCTCGCAACGCTGGCGGGCCTGCGTGACAAGCTGGCGAGGCGCATGGAGGAGGTGGCCGCGGCTCTGGAGGCGAGTGCTTGGCTGAGCCTTCCGGCTTCGGAGATCGAAGGGCAGATTCGGCGCTGGTACGGGGCGCGGGCGGGCGATACGGGCACCGAGGACGGGATGCACGCTGTGCGCAAGGTGGCCAAGCTGGCGCGGTACATGGGCGAGGCGAACGGCGGCGCGGCGCTGGCGGGAAAGTTTGAAGCGCTGCAGGACTGCGGCGGAACCTGGCACGACCTGCTCACGCTGACGGCCCTTGCGCGGCAGCGCCTCGGGCGGGGATCTTCCCTTTCGCGGCTGTTGGGCGAGCGGAGGGATGCGGCGTACCGGGAGTACTGCGAGCGGCTCCGGCGGTTCACGGCCTGAGCAGGCTGCATCCATGACGGAAGGAGGGTCGCGATGCCTACTGTTCTTGCCTTTAATCCGGGGAGCAACTCGCTGAAGTTCGATCTGGTCGCGGTATCGGGGCGGGAAACGTCCGCTGGGGACAGCCGCAAGCTGCTGAGCGGGTCGGTGGACAACATCGGCAAGCCGACCAAGCTGGTGCTGCTGCGCGATGGGCAGACGGTGGGTGAGCGCGAGGGCCAGTTCCCTGACTTTTGCGCCGCGTCGGAGCGGGTTCTGGAGGCGCTCGATGAACACGACGTGCCGGACGCGCCGAAGCTGGGAGACGTGGAACTGGCGGCGGTGCGGGTGGTACACGGAGGCGATGTTTTTTCGTCCGCGGTGCGGGTGGATGACCGGGTGCGCGGCGAGATCGTCAAACGCGAGAATCTTGCGCCGCTGCACAATGCGAACTCGGTGGCGATCCTGGACGTTTTGCGCAGAAAAACGCCGGAACTGCCCGTGGCGGCGGTTTTCGACACGGCGTTCCATCAGAGTATCCCGGAGTACGCCTGGCGTTACCCGATCGACCGGGAGCTCGCGGACACGCATGGGGTGCGCCGGTTCGGGTTTCATGGGCTGTCGCACCGGTACATGCTGGAGCGGTATGCGCAGCTTGCGGGGCGCGCGCCGGAGCAGGTTTCCGCTGTCACGTTTCATCTCGAAAGCGGGTCATCCGCATGTGCGATTCGCAATGGAAAATCGGTCGACACCTCGATGGGATTGACGCCGCTGGAAGGACTGATGATGGGGACGCGCTCGGGCAGCGTCGATCCTGCGGTGATTCCCTACCTCATGCGCGAAGCGGGCATGGATGCCGAGGCGGTGATGAAGGTGCTTGAGAAGAAATCCGGGTTGCTGGGGGTTTCAGGCATTTCGCTGGACACGCGGGATTTGGAGAAGCGGGAGGATGAGCCGTCGCGGCTGGCGCTGAAGATGTTTGGCTATCGCGCGCGTCTCTTTGCCGGGGCCTATCTGGCGGCGCTGGGCGAGGCGCAGGCGGTGGTACTGGGCGGGGGCATCGGCGAGAACAACCCGGGCGTGCGGGCGGAGATCTG
>CAXTVG010000530.1:0-2219 GCA_964247505.1 uncultured Acidobacteriaceae bacterium | reverse complement strand
ATCATGGTCGACGCGCACATGGACGAGTTGGGCGGCATGGTGCGGCGCATCACGCCGAACGGCTTCCTGACCATGCAAATGCTGGGCGGCTGGCTGGACCAGGCGCTGGTGGACCAGCGCTGGACCATCCTGGGCTCCAAAGGTCCGGTGCGGGCTGTGACTGGCATTCGCGACATCCATGTGCTGCCCGCGGAAGATCGCAACAAAGTTTTCCCGCGTGACAGCCTATACCTGGACGTGGGCGCGAAAGACGCGGCGGAAGCGGCGGCGATGGGGCTGGAGCCGGGCGACCCTGTGGTGCCGGACTCGCCGTTCGCCGTGATGAACGGGACGGACAACTACCTGGGCAAGGCGTGGGACGACCGTATCGGCTGCGGTGTGCTGCTGGAAGCCATGCAGCGGCTGGCCAAGCTTCCGCACCCGAACCAGATTTTCTTTGTCGCGACCACGCAGGAGGAGATCGGGCTTCGTGGCGCGAAAACCGCGGCGGACGTGGTCAAGCCCGACATCGGCCTTGCCATTGAGGGCGGGATTACAGGCGACGTCTACATGGGCCACCCGGAAGAAACCCAGGTCAAGCTCGGTGCGGGGCCGGGGATTTTTCTCTATGACACAAGCGCGCTGCCCAACCGCAAGCTGGTCGCGCTGGTGAAGCGGACCGCGCAGGAGAAGGGGATTCCGCTGCAGCTCGATCTGGTGCAGGGCTACGGGGATGACTCATCCGCAATCCAGGAAAGCTCAGGCGGTGTGCCGTCGCTCAACTTTGTGGTGCCGGTGCGCTACACCCACGCGCACAACGGGATCGTGAACCGGAAGGATTTCGACCGGATGGTGGACTTGATGGTGGCGGTGCTGCAGGGGCTGGATGCGAAGACAGTGGCGGAGCTGCGGGACTTCGCGCCGGCTGGGCAATAACTCAGTCAAGCTCGGCCAGGATATCCGCGAACGGGATCACGACGTCCCGGAGCATGAGCGTGTCCACGTTTTCGAGCTTGCCCTCCTTGAACCGGAGAACGCTGTTATCGATAGGGTCGATGACGTAGATCGCAGGCATACCCATGAACTCGAAGTCGGCGAGCCGGACCACAAGCCGGGACAGCCGGTCTTCAGGGCTGAGGATTTCAACGGCGATCAGCGGTGGCGCGGTTGCGACCGGTGCGTACGGTAAAGCGGCGTCAAGAATGGCAATATCTGGCACCCGAAATCGCCGCTCGCTGGTTTGGGTGCGGATTTCCGGACGCACACGGATGCCCCATTCTCGCCGGTGGGCTTTGAAGAAGTAGGCCAGGGTCGCTTGCCACTCGGAATGCCGGTCCTCACCCAAGAGATCCTCCTCACCCGGAGAGTCGGCGCCTTCGCTTTCGCCTCTTCCTCTCAGCTCAATCACACCGTCCACGTATTCGGCATCCGGTTTATAGGTGCTGCGCAGATATTCTTCAACTGAAACCAGCGTGGTTGCCATAGGGTCACCTCTCGCGAATAGCTTACTGCAACCGCCCCGGGCTGGGCTTGCTCGCCGTGAGCCGCACGCCCATGCCGTTGAGCAGGCTGCGGGCCTGCGCTCCCTCGGGCGAGGTAGGGTAGCGCTGAACCAGCGCGCGCAGGTCGCGGACCCCGGCGTCGTGCTGCGAGCTCGCGAGCTCGGCTTCACCCTTGCGCAGCGGGGCGGCGGGGGCTTTTGGGCTTCCGGCGTACTGCTCCAGCACGATGTCGTAGTTGCGGATCGCGGCCGGGTACAGGCCCTGGCGGTAGGCGACCTCGCCCAGGTAAAACGAAGCGTTCCCGGCCAGGTCGGTTTGCGGGTAGTACTTCACCACATCGGCAAACTCGCTGGTGGCCAGGTCGTATTTCGCGCTGTTGTAGTCGCGCGTGGCGCTTTGGTACAGCTGCTCAGCCGGAGGCGCCTGGGCCTGCGGGCTGGCGGGCGCTCCAGCCTGCGGAGCTGGCCCGGTGAGCGGGACGCTGGTTCCCCCGTTCGGCGCGGGCGCGGAGCTTCCACCCGCTCCGCCCGGCGCTGGAGCGGCTGCGGGCGCGCTTCCCCCTGCGGGCGCGGCATTCACATTCTGCATCTGGCCCTGGATCCCGTTGAGTGTCGTATCGATCCGCCCGAGACGGGTTTTCAGCTCGTCAAACGAATCGTTCAAGCTCTGAATCTGCCCTGACAGCTGATTGTTCTGGCCTTCCGCGTCCACCTTGGCCTGGAGCGCGGTCATCTGTTG
>CAXTVG010000529.1:0-2222 GCA_964247505.1 uncultured Acidobacteriaceae bacterium | reverse complement strand
CGATGTTGATGCTGACCTGGGCGCGGGCGAGCGGGGCGGCGGCGGCCAGCGCGAGGGCGAAAGCAGCTGAGGCCAGCACTTTTTCAGTACACATAAGATGATCCCTCGGCTAGTAAGAGCGCAAACGGCGGCAGGGAGTTGCAACTAGCGTTTGGTGGGAGACGGTCGACCAGGAACGGGACGGCCTGCGCGGCTGTGTCGGTCGCGTGCTGGCGTGGACTGGGACGAGCCCCGGAGGTGAGTAGAGATGGTCCTGAGCTTGCGTTGAGGCGAACCCACATTTCAAGCGCGAGACGTGGGCCACCTGTGTTGGCTGTAAGCCTAAGTGCGGCTACGCCCTCCTTACCCCCACCTCAAGCAGAGATCACAGCCGTCCTCTACTTCCTTTAGTTGTCTGATACCGAGATTGTGCTCGCCACCTGTTCTGGCTGCACCGCAAAGTCAGAAGCAACGGCAGTAGCAGGCGCCGGAGGTTTCAGATTTAACAATGCTTGTTCAGCGCTCACTCCAGAGTCTGCACTGGTGTATCCAGGGGAGTCTTGACAATTGCTAAACCAGTTCTCTCCAGTTTGCAGCCTCAGCACCCCGTCCGAATCTATTTTGTAATAGACCAGAGAGGCAACACTCCCTTTTGGAGTTTGATCAGCGCAATACCAATCGTACCCTACTTCAGATTCGGCCTTAATTACTGCCTTCTCGTCGTCGAACGTATAGATGCGGAGTAGCTCCTGTACTTCGCCCTGACCGGACCAGGACGAAATCGCGACAAGCAGATCGGGCAAATCGCTTGAGATGGTAAGAGCTTTTACAGCAATCCCCCCGCGCTCTAACTCAAAGGCTTTCGGTCCTGATTTTCCGAGCAAAACCGCAAATACGCGGTCGCCTTGAGCGTGCGAGCGATCTGCTATCAGCCAATTAAGACTAACCGCGTAGAGAGAGATGGGTTCTTCCGATGCACTTAGAAAACGGCCAGAAATCGGGCCTTGTATGATTAGATTGTCTCTGTGACCGGTGATGGGCGCAACGACATCGAGAATGCCTTCCTTAATGTCTGCTGGCACGCTGCTTTCTGGTACACGGGTTCTGAAATCCCAGAGCAATGCTTTCCGGACCATAATTGCGGGCTTTTTTTGCGAAGCCGCTATGACACTCGCCGGGCTACTCGAAGTTTTCACAGATTCATTAGGAGGCGCTGCCTGGGACGATGGCATTTGATGAGAAAGCATCTTTATTGGCACCACGATCGAAAACGCGGTCACTATTATCCCTAATATCCACGCTGGCGCGCCTCGGTGTTGAGCGCCTCCATTATCGAATTCCAGGTGAGCTTCTTGAGAGCCGATCCAGAAGCACGTAAGCAAGCCCAAGACCGATCCGGTGACACCAAGCATTATTGTATGTTCAACCAAGAGCGGCCGCATGTAAGCAAAAACGAACGCGCCTGCTAAAATCACACCGGATGTTAGAAAGAGCAGGCCTTTAGCGGCTATCGCCGGCAGGCCGCTCCATTCCATGACACTTCCGAAGAAACGCTGTCCCATTGATCTGTGAAAAGGATTGCTGTGGATTTCAGCTTCGTTTTTCCAGTAGTCGCTAAGAGCAGCTAAAACCCCAAGCAGCACAATAAAGGCCGCAAGGAGAGAAAAAGCAATAAGCACCACTAGCTTGGCCAACCGCCAAACAGAAGCAAAGAAAACCCTGGCCCACCTCACGGCGAGGGGGGTTTGGCTTTTAGAAGCGGAGTAGATTGTAGCCCGACCTCCCGGGTCGTAGGCATTCGCGGCTTCCTGCGCCTCTTCTGTTCCGGTCGGAGTCTCTTTCTGGTTAGGCGAAACCCTCACTTCCACGCTAGACCACTCTACAAATGGCTCTGAGACTGTAATAGCAGGTTCCGCGCTGCCCTCGCGGTAGTGAACACATAAGTGCTCGTAGGCGACGTTGACACTCTTAAGCCGCTCCTCTGCCGCTGTTCTCCGTCGAAGATTGCTTCCACATCGATCGGGGTGAAGGAAGAATGTCATATCTCGGTAAGCTTGCTTGACCTGATACGGCGTCGATCCAGCCTGGACACCGAGAAGCCGCAAACCCTCTTGGCAGGCGTTACACATCATCTGTTTCTCCAAAATCATTGGACCGTGATCTGCGCGTAGTGCAGGTGCTATGGCGCAGCGCCGCTTCAGAGAATTTCAGTAAGCCCCAGCTTCTCTTTCAAGACGCTTAAC
>CAXTVG010000528.1:0-2222 GCA_964247505.1 uncultured Acidobacteriaceae bacterium | reverse complement strand
ATCTCCACGCGAGCGTTCGGCTGCTGCAGCGGCGCATTCGCGAAGGGGACCGGCGGCCTGTCGCCTCGCCGGACGAGGCGCTGCGGGAACTGGGGTCGGAGCAAAGCGCCGCTCAGCTCCGCATCGCCGCGGGCGCAGCGGAGGAGGGCGAGTTTCCGCGGTATGTCGTTGGTAGCCCGGAGAGGGTGCGCCGCGAATTAGGCGGCATGGTGCGGGCGCTGGAGCTGGACGAGGTAGTGGTGAACACGATTACCCACAACCACGCCGCGCGACTGCGCTCCTACACGCTGCTGGCCGAGGTTTTCGCGCTCGGCAAGACCCAGCGCAGCGCGGCCCTGGCCAGTTAAGCATCGAACCGAACGAGGTGCTGCGGCCATGGTGGGAGAGCGGAAAAAGGGAACAATCGTGCTGGCGCACGGGGCTTGGAGCGAGGGAGGCGCATGGCGTGACATTTTGATCCCGCTGGCGCACGAGGGCTACACCGTGCGCGCGGCGCAGCTGCCGCTCAAGTCGTTTGAAGGCGATGTCGCCGCTGTCGACCTTTTGCTGGACCGGGTGGACGGGCCGGTGCTGCTGGTGGGGCACTCCTACGCGGGCGCGGTGGTGTCAGCGGCCGGCAACCATCCCAAGGTTCAATCGCTCGCCTATATCGCGGCATTTGTGCCGGAAGCGGATGAGGTGTTTGGGAGCCTCATGAGCATGCACCCTCCAGCGTCAAAGGCGACGATCGGACCCGATGCGCATGGATTTATCTGGATCGACGCCGAGTACGCGTCCGACGCGCTGGGGCACGACCTGCATCGCGGGATCATTAACCTGGCTGTAGCCACGCAAAAGCCGGTGAGCTACAGGCTGTTCGAGTCGAAGCTGAGCGACCCGGCCTGGAAGCGCAAGCCGGGTGCCTATCTGATGACCACCGAAGACCGCATCCTGAGCCCGGACACGCAGCGTGTGCTGGCGCGTCGCGTCGGAGGGCGTACGGAGGAGGTGGCCGCGAGCCATTTTGTGATCCTGTCGCAGCCAGACGCGGTAGCTCGCTTCATCCGGGAAAGCGCGACGGCGCTGGCTGGCTGACCCGCGCCCCGGCGTTCGCCGTACGTAAGCTGTTTCCAGCTTCGTACGCAATTCCAGATGCAGTCGTGGGCTTTGGCCCAAGAGAACCCACGTCTCAAAAGCGAGACGTGGGGCACCCGTATTCATTGCTGAACAGTGGGTCAGGCCTTAGTCCGCCGCCAGCGCCTGGGCTGCCGCGGGCAGCACGGTTTGGGGGAAATACGCATTCAGGGCGTACTGCTCTACCATGCGCTGCGTGTTAAAGAACGAGCCGTTCAGCGCGATTGCAGAACGCATCACGCGCCGCCACTGCTCCGGCTCTTTGTGGAATAACGGCAGTATTACGTTTTCGAGTTGGCTGTAGAGCGAGGCCGCCTCCTCCGATTCGTTCTCACGGTCCTCGATCGCCCACCCGGTCACGCCTTCAATCCAGCCCTCGATCCACCAGCCGTCGAGGATAGACAACGAAGGAACGCCGTTCAATGCGGCCTTCATGCCGCTCGTCCCCGAGGCCTCATACGGGCGCTTGGGCGTGTTCAGCCACAGGTCGACGCCAGCGGTCAATAGGCCGCCGAGCTTCCACTCGTAGTTTTCGAGGTAAACGATTTTGATCAGACCGTCGGAAAGCTCGTGCGCGTACTCGATCACGCGCTTGATCTTTGCTTTGCCGGGCTCATCGGCCGGGTGCGCCTTGCCGGCGTAAAGCACCTGCAATCCGCCGAACGTCTTGGCCATCGCAACGAGGCGGTCGGGCTCCGTAAACAGCAAATCCATGCGCTTATATGTCGCGGCGCGCCGGGCGAAGCCGATCGTGAAGACGTCAGGAGAAAACCAATCGCCGGTTCGTTCCTTCACTTCGTCAAACAGCAATTGCTTGGCGGCGCGATGCGCGGAGAGGATTTCAGCCTCGGGAATGTCGATGGCATAGCGCAGCGTGACATTGTCGCGGCGCCAGCGCGGCAGGTGGCGGTCGAAGACTTCGAGGAAGGGTGCCGAGGTCCAGGTGCCCGCGTGGACGCCGTTGGTGATCGCGTCGACAAAGTGGTCGGGGAACATTTCCCGCGAAACAATCCCATGCTGCATGGCGACACCGTTGACGAAGCGCGAAAACCGGAGCGCGACATAGGTCATGTTGAGCAGGCCGTCGTGGCAGCCTCCGGCGCGTTCCA
>CAXTVG010000527.1:0-2229 GCA_964247505.1 uncultured Acidobacteriaceae bacterium | reverse complement strand
AGGTCTACACAACCCCGCTCCAGAACCACAACCCCATGGAGCCCCACGCGACGATAGCCGAGTGGAACGGCGAGCTCCTCACCCTCCACGACGCCACCCAGTACATCTTCGGCGTCAAGCAAACCGTCGCCAAAACCCTCGGCATCCCCGAGGACAACGTCCGCGTGCTCTGCCCCTACACCGGCGGCGGCTTCGGCTGCAAAGGCTCCACCTGGTCGCATGTGGTGCTCACCGCCATGGCCGCGAAAGTCGCCAAGCGCCCGGTCCGCCTCGCGCTCGAGCGCCCCCAGATGTTCGGCCCTGTCGGCGGCCGCCCCCAAACCAACCAGCACATCGTGCTCGGCGCCAAGCGCGACGGCACCCTCACCGCCATCCGCCACGACGTCTACAACAACGTTTCCGTCCTCGAAGACTTCATGGAGCCGGCCTCCGCCCCCACCCGCATGCTCTACGAGGCCCCGGTCATCACGACCTCGCAGAAGCTCGTCCCCCTCAACCTCGGCACCCCGACCTTTCAGCGCGCGCCCGGCGAGGCCCCCGGCAGCTTCGCGTTCGAGAGCGCCATGGACGAGCTCGCGGTCGCGCTCAAAATGGACCCCGTCGCCCTGCGCCTCAAGAACTACGCCGAAAACGATCCCACCAGCCACAAACCCTTCACCAGCAAGCACCTACGCGAGTGCTACACCCAGGCCGCGGACCGCTTCGGCTGGTCCCGGCGCAACCCCGAGCCGCGCTCCCAACGCGAAGGCCGCGAGCTCATCGGCCACGGCATGGCCACCGCCACCTACCCCGCTAATCGCTCCACCGCCGACGCGTCGGTCACCTTTATGCCCAACGGCCGCGTCACCGTCGCCTCCGGCACGCAGGACTTAGGCACCGGCACCTATACCATCATGGCGCAGGTCGCAGCCGCGACTCTTGGGCTCCCCATCGACCGGGTGGACGCGAAACTGGGCGACACCAAGCTGCCCAAGGGAGTCGTCTCCGGCGGCTCGCAAACCGCGGCCTCCACCATGCCCGCCGTCGTCGCCGCCTGCAAACAAGCCATCCTCAAGCTGGTCACGCTGGAAATCGGCGACCCCGCCTCACCTTTCCACGGCCTTCAACCCGCGGAGCTCGACTTCAAAGGCGGCAAGCTCCTCCGCACCGCCGACCCGTCCAGCGGGATTCCATTCGCGCAAGTGGTCGCGCGCAACGGCAACCAGCCGATAGAAGCCAAAGCCTCCGCCGAGGCCGGCCAGGACACCGAAGAGTTCGCCCAGCACTCCTGGGGTGCCCTGTTCGCCGAGGTCGCGGTCGATGAAACCCTGGGCATGGTGCGGGTCCGGCGCGTCACCGGCGTCTACGACGTAGGCACCCTACTGAACGAAAAAACCGGCACCAGCCAGCTCATCGGCGGCGTCGTCTGGGCCGCCGGCCTCGCGCTGGAAGAAGAAACCCACATCGACCCCCAAACCGGCCGTCCGGTCAACAACAACCTCGCCGAATACCACGTCCCCGTCAACCTCGACATCGGCGCAATCGACGTCACCGCGCTCAACATCCCAGACAAAAATTTCAACGACCTCGGCGCCCGCGGCATCGGCGAAATCGGCATCACCGGCGCCGCCGCCGCCATCGCCAACGCCATCTACAACGCCACCGGCAAGCGCATCCGCTCGGCGCCGATCACCCCCGACAAGCTCCTGGCGTAAGCCGCAGCTGCCGGGCTAGATGGAGAATGGTCCTCTCGCCGCGATAAGTGAGTCACAACCAACACGGGTGCCCCTCGTCTCGCTTTTGAGACGTGGGTCCTCGTGGCAATAGGTCACGCCTAAACTTGAAACTGAATACTTTTTTGAGAGGAAAGTTTCGGCCTAGCAAAGCTGCTTAGGCTCGCGCCAAAACCGCATGCTTCGGCTTAAGCGCCATCTTCGAGCCGCGTAATCCGCTCGTGCTGGATTTCGGCGATGCGGAGAAGTCTTTCGACGTTCTGGTCGGTTTTGTTTCCCCGCTCAACGAGTTCCTCGACGTTTTGAGTGAGCTGCCGTACATCGGCGGTCAGCAATTCCACACTCTGCGCCAGCGCCTCGTGACGCTCCGTCAGCCTTTCAATCCTCTCGTCAATATTCATAGACAAACTCTACGCCACCGGCACCTTAAGAGGAAATGCTTGCTGCAAGCAAACTATCTGCCGGGTGCCCCACGTCTCGCTTTTGAGACGTGGGTCCTCGTGAGCGAAAGCTCACG
>CAXTVG010000526.1:0-2233 GCA_964247505.1 uncultured Acidobacteriaceae bacterium | reverse complement strand
GGTAAGCATGTTCATAGACAAATCGTAATACCCTCATTATCTCCTGGCAATACCAATTTCATGCTTCCTACGGTATAGGCACAGTTTGTCCTGTTCCGGGTCACTGTTTCCCCTGCAGCCCAGCGTGGATCATCGGCAGCCCCGTGGCCGGCCAGTGATCGACCCGCGCGTCGAGGTTGGGCGCGAGGGCGCTGTCCGGGTTTGTCACCGGGTCGATATCGACGTTCCAGCCATCGAGGGTGACCAGCGGAAGATCGCCCCGCAGATCGGCCTCGGCGGCGTCGAGGGTGACCGTGCGGCTCTCGCCCGGCGTGAGCGACAGGTAGTTGCCGGAGGCGAACACCGGCAACACCCGCTCCCCGGTGCTTTTGCGGCGCAGTTGCAGGTGGGCCATCAGGGCCACGGTTGTTCCCGGGTTATGGAGCGTGACGTCGAGCAGAACGCGCCCGTTGGCATCATGGCGGCGCACGGTTGCCGTGAGCTTAATGACGGGCAGCGTCCCGAGCGGGGCGAGATCTTCCCCCTGCTCGGGTTTGGGCTTCCAGTAAAGATTCCGCGAAAGCACGGCCCCATCCCCCCCGCGCAGGGTCAGGCTGACGAAGTACACCGGGGACAGCTCGTCCGGCACGGGAATATCGCCGAGGGTCAGGGCTGAATCGGGAGCGGTGGTGACGGGGTAGTCGCGTTCGAGCGCGGATTTGCCGTCGAGCGACAGCAGGCTCAGATGCGCGGTCGCGCCCGCCACGGGACGAGGCAGATTGTTGATGACCTGGAGCGTGCCATCGGCCTCGTTCATCTGGATATGCACCGGCTCCGCCGCGGACTGGACGGCGTAAAGGGAGGCGTTGGGCTCGAGATCGTAGTGGTACAACTGCCAGACAAAACTCGGCTGGGCGGGAGCGCTCATCCAGGTCAGGATGCCGGTGTAGGGGTGGAAGAGCTTCGCGTTGCGCCCTTCGTACATCGCGCGGAAAGATTCGTAGTTCATCAGCTGTGCTTTTTGGACAAAATCGGCGAGGTTGGCGACGCGCCCGTAGCGCCCGGCAAGCACATAGGGGTAGGTATCGCCGTGCTGCGCGCCCTTCGCGAGGTCGTGCTCGGCCCAGTCGTCGTTAATGGTTTCCCAGTCGGCCTGCGGCATCATGCCATGGATGGACTCGATCGTGGGAACGGACACGCTTCCGGTTTCGGTCTTGAACGGCGCATCGTAAACGTAAAAGGCCCGCGGCTCGCGCCAATAGTACGGCCCGTGCGAGACCACGCCGCGCCCGGCTGTCGAGCTGGGCTGGTACAGGCGCACCGGGTCGAGTTCCGGCAGCATAGTCCTCAACGCCGAGTCGATGGCTTCCGGAGGGTAGCCCTCATTGCGCGCGCACCACAGCGCGATGGAGGGGTGGTTGCGGAAGCGCAGGACCTTATCGCGGACATTCGCCAGGTAGTTCAGGACATCGTCCGGGTTAGGGCCGTCGCTCGGGTTGGGCTGGAAAAACTCGTCCCAGATCAGGATGCCGTACTTGTCGCACAGCTCGTAAAAGTCCTCGCCCGTGCTTTGGCCCACCCAGTTGCGGATCATGTTGAGGTTGGCCAGCGCGTGCATGTGTACTTCCGCGTCAAGCCGCGCGCGCGGGATGCGCTTCAGGCCCTCGTCGAGGCCCCAGTCGCCGCCGCGAATAAAGACCGGAACGCCATTCACCGCGATCGTCAAAGCGTCGGAACCGGGGGCTTCGTAGGTGATCTTGCGGATGCCAAAGCTCGTGTCGTGCGTGTCGGAGTCCGTTTTGCCCTGCACGAAATGCAAGTGCAGCGTATACAGGTTTTGCGGCCCGTAGCCGTTGGGCCACCAGAGCCGGGGATTGGCAACGTGCAGGGCTGGGGTGGTTTTCGGGTCGAAAGCCACGACCTGTTTCGCGTTCGGCGCGAGCGTGACTTTTTGCGAAAAGCGAACGTCGCCGAAGCTGCCTTCCAGGGTGCCCTTCTGCTCCTTTGCGGTCGTGTTTTCGAGCGTGGTTTTGACCGTCACATCGGCGGAATCCGTGCGCGGCAGCGGCAGGTCGGTGGTCACAAGCGGATCTTCGACCAGCACCGGCCCAGATGCCGATAGCCACACTTTCTGCCACAGGCCGGTATCACGGTCGCGGATAGCCGGGAGCCAGTCCCAGCCGATCGTCGACAGAAACGTAGGTCCGTCGATCGCGGTGATGCCGCCGTTCTGGCCCAGGCCGTTGGCGATGGT
>CAXTVG010000525.1:0-2240 GCA_964247505.1 uncultured Acidobacteriaceae bacterium | reverse complement strand
CGCATCAGAGACTTGGCCGAGCAGGTAGGCGACCAGGCTTTCGGCCACGTACTTGAAACTCGTAAGATTAAATCTGTGACCGAGTTCCCAAGCCTGCAGTCCGTGGTTGACTTTTATAAGCATCTGCAGGAGGTAGCAAATGGTAAGACGCAGGGTGCCTCCCGGGCAGCCTAGCCACTTACCCTGTTTTCCGGCGAGCAGGCGTTATGCTCGCCGGGATCTCCCAAACGCACCCGAAAAGATCAAGCAATGAAACACTTGACGGCTAGCTCCCACACCTTGGTCGCTCATTTCGTACCAGCCAGGCCCGATAGCAAAGTGACGATGTGCAACCTAAAATACTTGAAAGCGTAGATAGAAAGGATACTGATGGCATCCACCCAGAGACAGTGGCTTATTCTGCATACACACCGCTTCGGGACTAGCATATTTCAGGTCGCGCACCCAAGGAAGCCGGATGTTGCTCGCGTGGTCAAGGCGCTCGACATCGATTTCGAAGAAGACCGGGACGATGAAGACATCGAGATCTACGGAATAAAGGATCACACCCCAACTTTGGCAGCCCTCGAGACTGCCCTGGGCAAGGGCAGGCGCACGGCTATCGCTCAAACTCACAACGACTGATCTTTCTTGGCCTACGAAACCCCGGCAGTGTGCGGCAAAGCGCCACCTCTGATTGCGGGAAGAAACGGTCTGCAAGCCACCCTCACTTCGCCGCGACGGCTGGTTGCCGGCTCCAGGGATTGCTGGTTCCGCCCTTTTACTGAAGTCCCACGCTTTTCTCCGCTCATTTTGACAGAAACGCGCCCCCGTGAGAAAACCATGCCAGAACCCGAACCTATGGCGAGCGCGATCGCTCGAGAAAGAATCGTTATGCCACACCCCTCCAGCACGCTTCGCACAGTTTTCTACGCGGGAGCGCTCTCCTCCCTCGCCGTCTCATCTCTCTCAGCACAGACACACAAGACCCCGGCCACGGACCAGGCAATCCTGGCGAGGGTCCAGCACGCCCTGCATGAAGAACCCGCGTTCTCGGGTCTCAGCATCACGCCAACCGTTTCCCGCGGGGTCGTCACACTTGAGGGGACCGTCGACAGTCAAGCAGCAAAGAAGCTTGCTTCAAACGAGGTAGGAGATGTTTCCGGCGTCAAAACGGTCCTCAATAACCTCGACGTTGCTGGATCCCGCAAGCCAGTCACGCTCTCCCCGACGCCCGAGCCGAAGCCTGTACTCTCGAATCAGCGGACTCAGCAGACGTCGAGGATGGTATCTCTGCCGGAAGGAACGGCGATTCCTGTCCGTATTGCTGATGAGATCACAACAAAGACCGCAAAGCCGGGCGACGCGTGGCATGGGACTACGTCGGCGAGCATAGCCTCAAGCGGCTACACCCTCATTCCGTTCGGAGCGCCGGTGACTGGCCGCATTGTTGACGCGAAACAAGCAGGCCACTTTTCGGGAGCGGCCGATCTCACGCTCGAGATAACGAGCGTGCGGCTCTTGAATCAGGGGTCTTCGACCGGACCGGAAGAAGTTTCGGTAACTACGTTGCCGTGGTCGAGCAAAGCATCGGGCCGCGGCGTCAACACGGTAGAGAAGACTGGCGGTGGCGCAGCGCTGGGCGCGATTATTGGCGGACTCGCCGGCGGCGGCCGCGGCGTGGGCATTGGCGCTGCCAGCGGTGGGGCCCTCGGGGCTGGTACGAATGCCATAACCCGGGGCGGCGAAATCGATTTAAAGCCCGAGCAACTACTGCAGTTCCGGACGGCAGCTCCCACGAATGTAACTGTCCAAGTGCGCGGTGGTCTTCAGATACCCGCCCGCGCAGCAACCAGGACTTCGCTCGAAACACGGCCAGCTGACCCCGATCAGCCGCCCCAGTGATTCGGTGCTGTAGCCCCGCTTCTTAGTCGGCCAGAAAAGGAGCAACCTCCCGACGCTCACCCAGCATTTAGCTGAGGCTTCCACCAGCAAGTGGTCATAATAGCGCGTACCAGCAAAGACCAAATCTGACCGGCGCAGTCCTAGCTGCGCGGTTTACGCCCCCACTGGAGGATTATGACTGTTTTTGAAAGTAAATCGATGCGCACATTGAGGCAGGCGCAAGGAATGCTCGACAAAACGAAAGAGTGGCTTTTGCTAAAACAACGGACTGAGGGACTCGACGATGTTGATCGAAAACAGGCCCGAAGAGAGATGGATCGGGGAGGGGTCCTCTACGAGCGGTCTTTGGGCGAGAG
>CAXTVG010000524.1:0-2241 GCA_964247505.1 uncultured Acidobacteriaceae bacterium | reverse complement strand
CTTCCGGCAGGGTGCGGGTTTCGCCGAGGGTGGTGAGAAAGTTGGTATCGCCGATCCAGCGCGGGACGGCGTGCAGGTGCAGGTGGGCGGCCACGCCCGCGCCGGCTGCCGCGCCCAGGTTCAGGCCCAGGTTGTAGCCGTCTGCTTTGTAGGTCGCGTTGAGGGCCCGCTCGGCGCGCTGGCCCCAATGCATCAGCTCGGCCGCGGTTTCCCGCGGAAGCGCGGCGAGCGAGGCTTGGTGCTCGTAGGGCACGACCATGACGTGGCCGGAGTTGTACGGAAAGCGGTTGAGGCAGACATACACGTGCTCGCCCCGGCACACGAGCAGGGCGGCGCGTTCGGCGTCATCGGCCGGCATCCCGTGCTCGATGGCGTAGTCGGTCGAGGCCAGGAGATTGCAGAAGACGCAGCCATGGTCGCCTGGCCAGGCCTGCAGCTCCGGGGGTACGCCCTTGCGCGGGTCGGCTCCTTCCTGCTGGCCGGTGATGTAGCTGTACCGCCATGGTGACCAAAGGTGGTCCATGAATCGAGTATAGGGGTTGATTTCGGCGCGAAAGTTTTATACTTTCCCCATGCCTTCGCCTCCCTCTTTGCACTCGCTGCTCGAGCAGCGGTTCGGCTTTCGCACATTTCGGGCCAACCAGGAGCAGGTGTGCCTGGCGGCGGTGGACGGGCGCGATGTGCTGCTTGTCATGCCGACGGGCGCGGGCAAGTCGCTCTGTTATCAGCTTCCGGCGCTGGCCCGCGGAGGCACGGCGCTGGTGGTTTCGCCCTTGATCGCGTTGATGGACGACCAGGCCGCGAAGCTGGACGCGCTGGGCTGCCGGGTGGCGCGCATCCACTCCGGCCTGCCGCGCGAGGCGGCCCGCGAGGCCTGCCGGGCGTACCTGGACGGGTCGCTGGAGTTTCTGTTTATCGCCCCCGAGCGGCTGCGGGTTCCGGGTTTCCCGGAGATGCTGGCGAAGCGCAAGCCGGGGCTGATCGCAATCGATGAAGCCCACTGCATCTCGCAGTGGGGGCACGATTTCCGGCCGGATTACCGGATGCTGGGCCAGCATTTAGAGGCGCTGCGGCCTTCGCCGGTGATCGCCCTGACCGCGACGGCTACCACGCAGGTGCAGCGCGACATCGTGGCCCAGCTTGGGCTTGGCAACGGGGAAGCCCCGGCGGTTTTCATCCACGGGTTCCGGCGCGACAACCTGGCGGTCGAGGTGGTCGAGGTTTCCAAGCCCAAGCGCGCCGGGTTTGCGGCCGAACTTCTGGCCGACCCCGGCGCGCGGCCCGCGATCGTATACGCGCCCACGCGGAAAGAGGCCGAGATGATCTCGGGCGAACTGGGCCGGAGCTTCAAAGCCGCGCCGTACCACGCGGGGCTCGACCCGGAGCATCGGGACCGGGTCCAGCGGGCGTTTCTCTCGGGCCAACTCGAAGTGGTCGTCGCCACGATTGCGTTCGGCATGGGGATCGATAAGGCGAACGTGCGCACGGTGCTGCACATGGCGCTTCCGTCCACGCTGGAGGGCTACTACCAGGAGATCGGCCGCGCCGGGCGCGACGGCTTGCCTTCTCGCACCGTGCTCATGCATTCCTTCGCCGACCGGAGACAGCACGACTTTTTCTTCGAAAAAGACTACCCGCCGCCGCCACGCTTGGACGCGATCTTCCGGTGCCTGAGCGACGAGCCGGTGCACTGGGAAGAGCTGCCGGAGCTGATCAAACAGCGGGAAAAGGTCAAGCTGGAGCCCGACGAACTCGACAAGGCGCTCGAAAAGCTCGTGACCCACGGCGGGGCGGCTTTGGACTACAGCGGTTTTGTGACCCGCGGCAATGAGGGCTGGCGCAAAACCTACCTGGCTCAGAGCGAGCACCGGAGCGGGCAGCTGGAGCGCGTCATTCGCTACGCGGAAAGCGCGGAGTGCCGGATGGGGCAGCTGGTGCGGCACTTCGGCGACACAGAAGACGACCGGGCGGAGTGCGGCCTATGCGACATCTGCGCGCCCGAGAACTCGCGCACCCAGACCGCGCGCGGGCTCGACGCAAGTGAGCGCGCGCTGTGCCACGCGGTTGTCTCGGCGCTGGGCGGGTCGGGCTATGGCGGCGGCTCAAAATCAACCGGCAAGCTCCACAGCGAGCTTTGCGCCAAAAACGGGATGAGCCGGGATGCGTTCGAAGACCTACTGGGAGCGCTCGCGGGCGCGGGTTTTGTGCGGATCGACCCGGCTTCGTTCGAGAAAGACGGCA
>CAXTVG010000523.1:0-2241 GCA_964247505.1 uncultured Acidobacteriaceae bacterium | reverse complement strand
ACCCTGTATATGGCCGCCATCTTCCCAGCCAACGTCCACGTCGCCGGACGCACGATCCACGGCCTTCCCATGCCCAGCGTCCCCGTCCGCGCCGCCATGCAGGCCGCCTATGTCCTCCTCATTCTCGCCGCCGGCTGGGGCTTTCCCGGGCCGCGGTTACCAAAGGCGCGCGAAACTCGCCCGGAATCCTTGACGGGCCCCCCGCATCTATAGACAATCCACCCAGCTTGCAACCCATGCACCCACCCCTGCGCATCAGCCCGCGGGAGCGCTCTGTGCTCCTGGCCATCGTCGAGAGCTACATCGCGACCGGCGAACCCGTCGCCTCGCAAGCTCTCGCGCGCCTGTGGGCCCACAAAGACGGCATGAGCGCCGCCACCCTGCGCAACGTCATGGCATCCCTCGGCGAGGCCGGCCTGCTCGACCAGGCACACAGCTCTGCCGGCCGTATACCCACTCCTTTAGCTTTTCGCTTTTATGTCGACCAGCTCGGCGCTCGCGAACCCACGAGCCTTTCCCCCGAGCGCCGCGCCGAAATCGAGGGCAGCTTTCACGGCATCAATTCCGCCCAGCAGTTCCTCGAGCGAACTTCCCAGGTTCTCGCCTCGGTCTCCAGCGGCCTCGGCATCGCCGTGCTCGCTTCTACCGAAACCCATTCTCTTGAGCACATCCACTTCACCCGGCTCGGGCCCGGCCGCGTTCTTGCCGTTTTCGTCACCACCACCGGGGTCGTGCTCGACCGCGTCCTCCAGCTCACCCGCGAGCTCTCCTCGGCCGAGCTCGATGCTGGCGCCCGCTACCTGAACGAAAACTTTCGCGGCTGGTCGGTTCCCCGCATCCGCGCCGAGCTTGATCTTCGCATGGCAGCCGAGCAAAGCGCCTATCACCGGCTCCTCCGCTCCGTGGAAGAGCTCTGCTCCGGCGGTGCCCTCCACGACGCGGGCCCGCAAACCGCTGTGTTCATTGGCGGCGTCGGTAACCTCCTCGCCAGCGAGCTCGACCGCACCATGCTTCGTCAAATGCTGGCGGCGCTTGAGGAAAAGCAGCGCCTCGTCGCCCTGCTCAGCGCCTACGTCGACGCCCGCCAACAAACCGTGCGCGTGGTCGTGGGCCTCGAAGGCGACCTCCCCGACCTGCCGGAAATGAGCAACTTCGTCCTGATCGGCGCACCCACCCGCCTGGGCGAGAACCATTCCGGCTCGCTCGCCGTCATCGCCCCCACCCGCGTCGAGTACGGCAAAACCATCGACGCCGGCGCCTTTGTCGCCCAGCTGTCCGACCGCATTCTGCAGCTGCGTGAGCCGTAAGGGAGCTGCCCGCAGCATCCGTGGGAAAATAAAAAACATGCGCCCTACCCTCCAAAGCCGTATCCGCGAACAGTTCGACCGGCTCCGAGGCACACAAGGCGCAGGGGAATCCGAGGAAGAATCCATGAGCCAGACCCGACCCGATACCAGCGAATCGCTCCTCGAAGCGATCCAAAACACCGACCCCACCAGCGACCCCGCCGAGGACCTCACCACCGGCTTTGAAGGCGAAGACCGCACCGCGGGCGGCGCTCCTGGCGAGGTCGCGGTCGAGGAAACCGAACGGCTTCGCGCGGAACGCGATGCACTGGTCGACCGCATCGCCCGCCTTCAGGCCGAGTTCGAAAACGCGCGCCGCCGCGCCGATCGCGAGCGCACGGAGTTTCGCGAGTACGCCACCGGCGCCGCCGTTGAACAATTCCTCCCCGTGCTCGACAATTTCCAGCTCGCGCTCAAGTCCAACAGCACCGCTGAGCAGTTCCGCGCCGGGGTCGAGCTCATCGCGAAACAAATGGAAGAAGCCCTCCGCTCGCTCAACGTTGTCCCGGTCGAAACCGTGGGGTCCCCATTCGATCCACGCTTTCACGAAGCCCTCGGCAGTGTCGAAACCGCCGAGCTCCCCGACGGGCAGGTCGCCGAGGAATTCCGCCGCGGCTACCGCATCCGCGAGCGCCTGCTGCGCTGGTCCGCATAGCTTCGAACCCCGCGCAAACCGAAGCCTGAGCTTTTTTTGGAAGCAGAAACACGGGCGGGGTCCCCACGTCTCGCGTTTGAGACGAGGGTCCTCTTTCGCGAAAGCGAAAGACCCGCTTTCCCAAACATCGGCCATAAAACCTCCTCCTCACGAGGAGCGAACCCAGAGCCCCGACCGTGACCCGAACCGTGACCAAGACCGATTACTACGAAGTTCTCAGCGTTTCCCGCACCGCCTCTG
>CAXTVG010000522.1:0-2249 GCA_964247505.1 uncultured Acidobacteriaceae bacterium | reverse complement strand
CCGACCCCGGATACACCCCAGCCCCGTCGCAGCGCTCCTCGTTCGCCAGCTCCCACGTCATAACAGTTGCGTCGTCTTTATATGCCACGCCCGTGTAGCTGTTTACGTGGTTCAGCAGGTGCGCGATCCAGTCCTTGTACCACTGCCGGATCCGGGGGTCGGTGTAGAACTGGTCGTGATACTGCCCGCCGGCCCAGCGCACGTACTGGTCCATCCCGCCGAACGCGTCCCAGTTGTTTACAAACGGGAGAATCAGCTTCAGGTTTAGCTGCCCCGCCTTGTAGATCACATAATCCAGGTGTTCGAGCCCAGTCGCGCCGTCGTTAAAGGCTGGCGCCTTGCCATCCCAGTAGTGGAAATACACCCCATTATGGATTCCATCGACCGAGTTGGTTCCGTCTGCGTTGCCGATGTCCAGAAAACCCCACAGCCGGAAGGTGTTGAAGTTCTGCGCCGCCGCCCTGGTCAGCACGTCATCGACCATGAACTTCGAGGCGTACATCGGGTAGTAGTTATTCGCCCCCGCCATCCGGAACGGCCGCCCCTGCTGCACAATGGCCGTGCCGCTGCGGACGATGAAGTGCCTCCCCCGCACATCCACCCGGTCCGGGGCAGGGGACTGGGCCCTCGCGGTAATCCCCAACCCCGCGACCAACAAGAAAACCTGAACCAAACTGACCAGCGCACGGCGCATAGAGCAAAACCTTTCTGCCCGAAACGGAGCGCCCTGAAAGCCCGCAACTCCGGAGCGCGATAACGCTACCATTTCAACCGGGAACTTGAAAAGCCTTTTTTCGCTTTGATTGACACGCAAGCTTGATACACGCCATGATAGCTATCTACGAGGTACTCCATGCCCCAGATAGAAAAAGCCCGCGTCTTCCGCAACGGCCGCAGCCAAGCTGTGCGAATTCCCGCCCAGTACCGCTTCAAAAGCGATGAGGTTTACATCATCCGGAACGACAAAACAGGGGATTTAACCCTTTCGGAGAAGAAACCCAGGCCGTCCCTCGATGAGATATTTGCCGAGCTCGATGCCGCGGGTGCCGCAGACCTAGACCTGGAGCGAGATTCCGCGCCCGCGCCGGAACGCGAGTGGATGTGACAAGGTCTATCTATCTTCTCGATACAAACACGGCGACTTACATTGCGGACGGCCGCTCAGAAGCTGTCCGCCGGCAATTGAAAGAAGCCAGGGAGCACTCCACGATCGCCATCTCCACCGTGACTGCCGCCGAACTCCTCTTCGGCGTGGAAAAAAAGCCGGATGCCGGCCGGCTCCGCGTAGCTGTTGAAAGACTATTCGACACGCTCGAAATCCTACCTTGGGACTTTGCCGTCGCCCGCGCCTATGGAAAATTGCGCGCACAGTTGTCAAAATCCGGAAAAACTCTCGCCGCGCTCGACATGCAAATCGCTGCCCACGCCGTAGCCGTAGGCGCTGTCCTGGTCACCCATGACAAAGCTTTCGAGCATGCGTCTGCATTTCTCGACGTAGTCGACTGGGCCATCGATCTCTAGCCCTGGAAGCGCGGGTGAACTCCTGCATTCTGTCTCCCTTTGTCCCTACAAGCCGCTTCTAAGAGCCGGAAAAGCAGCCCGAACCCACTCCTCCACCAAAGCAAGAGACTCATGCGCTTTCCCGAGTAATTCCTCCGCTTCCGTTTACGCAATATGCGTAATAAAGCAATCGGAGCATCTACCCTCGTGTAGAGCGTGAGCCGTACCATGAGAAGAGCGCATCGCTCAACGGTCCATCGCTACGGGAGAAACGCTCCGCATGTTTGAATTCCACATCTCGCGCACCGCCCGCGACCGCTTCGGCGTCGATGGGGTCCTGTTCCAGTTCAACGGAAACGCCATCTTCGCCGACCCCGCAGGCAGCCGCGCCCTTGCCCAGCGCATGAACCAGCGCCGCGACTCGCAGGCCCAGGTCCAGCCCGCCGCCCTGTTCGCCATGGGCCTCATCGACGAAGCCACCCACGCCCTGCTCGCCTGGTACCGCAAAAACATCAAGCCCACGGTCATCACCGAAGCCCTCGCCCACTTCAGCGAGCAGGTCGGGCCCGCCGAGCTCAACCGCCTCCTCCTCGAGTTCGTCACCGAATTCCCCAATGCCGAGGTCTACGCCGGCAAGCAAACCGCCGAGCAGTGGCTTGGGGGCGCAACCGATGGCTATCCGCACCGCGAAGCCGCGTTTGAAGAGCTCCTGCTGCTCTGGCTCGAAAACCGCAACCCGGCCTTCGCGC
>CAXTVG010000521.1:0-2252 GCA_964247505.1 uncultured Acidobacteriaceae bacterium | reverse complement strand
CCTCCAAACCGCAGCAACAGCCGCCGCAGCCGCGACCCTTCCCTCAGCCGCGCATGCACAGGCACAGACCCGCCCCGATGACGCCCGCACCAGCGCCCCGCTCGGCCCCGAGTTCCTCACTTCCCGGCAGCCCAATCCGGCCGCAAATATCCCGCGCGTCACTAACCCCGGCACCCGCCGCGGCGACATGCTCTACCGCCAGCTCGGCACCACCGGCGTTGAGGTGTCCGCCATCGGCCTTGGCGGGTCGGATATCGGCAAGCCCACGCTGACCGACGACCAGTCCATCCAGCTCATCCACGCCGCGCTGGACCGCGGCATCACCTTCCTCGACAACTCCTGGGACTACAACGAAGGCCGCAGCGAACTGCTGGTCGGCAAGGCCCTGCGCGCCCCCGGCTATCGCGAGAAGGCTTTTGTGATGACCAAGCTCGACGGCCGCACCAAGCAGGAAGCCCAGAAACAGCTCGATGAATCCCTGCTTCGCCTGGGCGTCGACCATATCGACCTGCTCCAGCACCATGAAATCCTGCGCTTCGACGACCCTGACCGCATCTTCGCCCAGGGCGGGGCCATGGAGGCGGTGCTGGAAGCGAAACAAGCCGGCAAGGTGCGGTTCATCGGCTTTACCGGCCACAAAGACCCGCACATCCACCTCTATATGCTCGACGTCGCCCAGCAGCACGGCTTCCACTTCGATACCGTGCAGATGCCGCTCAACGTGATGGACGCGCACTACCGCTCGTTCGCGCAGCTCGTGGTTCCCCGCCTGGTCGCCGGCGGCACCGGGGTCATCGGCATGAAGACCTTCGGCTCGGCCAACGGAATCATCCTCAAAAGCAACACCGCCACGCCCATGGAGTGCTTGCACTACGGCCTCAATCTACCCACTTCGGTCGTGGTCACCGGCATCGACTCGCCGGAGATCCTCGACCAGGCCTTCGAGGCCACCCGCACTTTCCAGCCTATGAACGAGGAGCAGGTCGCCGCTATTCTCGCGAAAACCCAGCAGGCCGCTCTTACGGGCCATTACGAGTTGTTCAAGAGCACTTCGCATTTCGATACCACCGCCAAGAATGCGAAGTGGCTCGGCGAAGACCCGATGTTCGCCCAACAGCTCGCACCCTCAAAACCCAGCTGACCCGCGCGACCTGCGGCCGGAGAGGCCGCGCACTTGTTTCCACCCAAACTACGGGTGCCCCACGTCTCGGTCTTGAGACGTGGGGTAGCCACGTACGCCCTGAGCTTCGTCCCGAAACAGGACCACCAGCCGGTAAGCCCGCCGCACGTGGTCCGCCTGCCGCGCCACAATCGTGCGCACCGCCTCCGGCATCCCGTCTCTCACTAACGCTTCCCCATAGGTCCGCACCGTCAGCCGCTCACACATTTCGGTCGAGCCCAACAGGCCACAGTCGTTCGCGCCCAGGGCGGCTCGCGCGTCCAGGTAAGCGCGATGCACAGGCCCCAGCAGCGTCCCATTCTCATGAACCGGAGACCCGGTTGCGTCGCGCAGCGCCCGCTCCAGCTCCCGGGCAAAGGCGCCCCGCACGCCCGACTCTTCCGTGTAAAACGACCGGTGTTTCGGCGCCTTCATCCTGACACCCAAGTCGCTGAACCCTTTTTCCCCATCATGGAGCAGGCGGATCAAGATCCGCACCCTCTCCTCGTAGCCATCTCCTGCCGCCATCACACCCCTCTGCGATTTCTGTAAACCCGCGACCGCATTATGCCACGCGGCTGTTGTGAGCACCTTTTCCATACGTTCACCGGATGGAACCTGTCCGCAATGCAGCGCGGCCGTCCTGCCCATGGACCACAGCCCTCTGCGGCCTCCGTCGCAGCCGCCTACCGTCTCGTCGCAGCTTTACCATACAGAGCATGGCCCAAGCTCTCCTCCCTCTCCAAGCCTTCCGCGCAGCCCAGGCCCGCATCGCCCCGCTTGCCGTCCGCACCCCGCTCGTCCCACTTCCCGCTCCGGCAGGTGTACCCGGCGAGCTTTGGCTCAAAGACGAAGGCGCCCAGCCCATCGGCTCCTTCAAAATCCGCGGCGCGGCCAATAAAATCCTCGCCCTGCCCGAGCGCGAGCGAAACCGCGGCGTTATCACCTACTCCTCCGGCAACCACGCCCAGGGCGTCGCCTACGCTGCCCGCGCCGTCGGAGCAAAAGCCGTGATCGTCATGCCCGCCAATACCCCCGCCATCAAACGCGACGCGACCCTTGCTCTTGGCGCCGAAATCCACACCGTAGGCCC
>CAXTVG010000520.1:0-2253 GCA_964247505.1 uncultured Acidobacteriaceae bacterium | reverse complement strand
AAAGGGCGAAGTTGGGCCGGTAAGCGGTCATTTTGGCGATAAAAGGGCACAGCTTGCATCGTCATTCCTCCATTGTAGAAGGCTCAACCGTCCCGATTTGGGAGAGACGATTTCAGTTCCGATTCGGAACGAGCGTTGTAAAGCTTTACGTATGTTCGAGTTAGTCTCAATCCGGATTCTAGTTTTCCCGAAATGGGCCTTCTCCGGGCGGCTGGCCACGAAAGACCACCGGGGATTCATAAAGCTAAGCTGTTCATTCCGAATGGCTTAGCGGAACCTTCTGCTTTGGCGGCGAAAATGCAAAAGCGAATGCAGATGAGTGGGGCGCAAAGCCCGGGCTCGACGAGGAATCCATGCCAACCCTTACCGGCACCACTGCTTCCAGCTCCAATGTGCTTTCCTTTGCCCGTCCGGCATCTTTAACGACAGGAGAGAAGCTTTTTGCAGGGCGGCTGGAGCGGCCTATGCTGGTGCAAGCAAAACCGCAGCCGCGCACGCGCGGAGAACTGACGCAGACTTCCGCTCTGGCGCATGACGCTCGCAATGCACTCACCGCGCTTGGGCTGATTTCGGGCTTGCTGCGAGAGCCCGGCATTCTGCCGCCGGATCACGCGCATGTTGCCGGCGACCTCCAAGCAGTGGCCGACACGCTCGGCGGCCTGATCGGAAAGTTCGAGAGCGGAGGCGCTGGCAGGCCGGCAGAGCAACAAGGACCAATCGCGACGGCAGCCGGCGCGGGGCAAGCCCTTCAGGACTGTTCGCGCTTGCTCCAGGCCGTCGCGGGCCCCACGGTGCAAGTCCACGTTTCCGCCGAGAGCGGCCTGCAGCCTCTCAAGATCACAGCAGACGCGCTCAGCCGGGTACTCGCAAACCTGGTGAAGAACGCGAGCGAGGCAATGCCGAAAGGCGGCACCGTGCGCATCACTGCGCGCCGCGCGCTCAGTCTTACCGCTCCGGCGGTACTGATCCACGTTTCCGACGACGGTGACGGCATTCCGGCGTTCGCCTTGGGCCAGATTTTCGAGCCCGGGTTCACCTCCAAAGAAAACGCAAGTGAGGCCTGCGGGCTGGGGCTGGCGATCGTGCGGGAACTGGTGGAAGCCGCTGGCGGCAAGGTACGCGTGGCAAGCACACGGAAGCGGGGAACGACCTTTGAGTTGAGGCTTCCGTGCCTCACCGGAAAGCGCTGAACCGGCTTCGCACTTCCGTAACTAGAGCAAAGCGGCGAAAGGCCCTAGAATCAGCCACAACACTCAGGGCAGCACACAAAACTTATGGCCATGCAATCGCCAGCGAAGATGCACGTTCTTATTCTGGATGAAGACGCGGCTGTTCGCTCCGCCGTTTGCGAAATCGCAGCCGCGCGCGGCTTTCATCCGCACACTGTCGACTCAGTCGACGCGGCCCGCGCTTACCTGCGCGGCAACAGCACCGACGTTCTTCTGCTCGACCTCAAATCGCCTTCGGGCCAGGCGATCGACCTTTTGGACGAGGTGAAATCGGTGCGGCCGGAGACTTCGGTCGTGGTCATGACGGCTTACGCCACGGTGACCTCGGCGGTCGAGGTCATGCGAACCGGCGCGACCGACTATCTGACCAAGCCGTTCGCCATGGACGAACTCGCGGCCGTCCTCGAGCGCACGGCGGAACGGCGGCTGATCGATTCGGAAAGCCGCAGGCTGCGCGAGCGAATGCGGGTGCAGGGAAGCCTCGGCACCATCGTTGGGCAGAGCTCGGAGATGGACAAGATCTATCGCATCCTGTCCAAGGTGGCGCAGAGCAATCACCCCGTTATGATTCTGGGCGAGAGCGGAACCGGCAAGGAGCTGGTCGCGCGCGCCATCCACAGCAATGGGCCTAAGGCGAATAAGCCGTTCTTGCCCGTGGATTGCGGATCGCTCGTGCCCACCCTGGTCGAAAGCGAGCTGTTCGGGTACGTCAAAGGCGCGTTTACCGGCGCGAACCGCGACAAGGAAGGGCTGCTGATCGCTGCGGCGGACGGGACGGTATTTCTCGACGAAATTGGAGAGCTGCCGCTCGATCTGCAGGCAAAGCTGCTGCGTGCGCTCCAGGAGCGTGAAGTGCGGCCCGTGGGCGCAAGCCATCGTGTCCCCATGCGCGCCCGCATCCTGGCCGCGACCAACCGCGACCTGAAGCAAATGGTAGAGCAGGGGCGCTTCCGCAAAGACCTGTATTACCGGTTGAATGTTGTCAGCCTGCGCCTGCCGCCCCTGCGCGAGCGCCGGGACGACA
>CAXTVG010000519.1:0-2257 GCA_964247505.1 uncultured Acidobacteriaceae bacterium | reverse complement strand
ATGCGCAGAGTGTCGGTGCCGGGCATACGGGCCAGCCCGAGCGCAGACAGTGTGCCTCGCGGTGAGGTGGCGGCGGTGATGGCGAGTCCACTGGGCAGGCCGGGCAGATCGGGCATCCAGGTGGCTGTGACGGGCGCGCCAGCAGTGATGCCTGGGGTGACGGTCAGATAATGGACGTTGTCATTGACCGGCAGCGCGGAAACGGGCGCGCCATACTCCCATTGCAGGTCGTCCCAGCCCCAGCCAGGGCCGTAGCGCTCATCGGCAAAGAGGGTGTCGTCGGCGATCACGCTGCCGTCGATCGCATGGATGCCGTGGGCGGCGATCTGGCCGGCGAGCGCGTCGAGGGCGGCGAGCGGCGGGTTGGACCGGTCGGTATGGCCCGCGTAAGGGTACACGCGACCCGACAGGGTGGGGTCCGCGCCCCCTATCAGACGTAGGTCGCCGTGCAGTGTTCCGCTTGCGTCCACCGGCCCTTCGGCGACCACGCGGGTGCTCATGGAGTAGGTGGGGCCGAGCAGCGCGAGCGCGGCGGAGGTGGTGAAGAGCTTGGCGTTGGAGGCGGGCTCGAACAGCTGGGCGTCGTTGTGGGCGTAAAGGATTACGCCAGTTTGGGCGTCGAGGACGGAAACGCCCCAGTGGGCGCGGGCTGCGGCGGGGGTGGAGGCGAGCAGGGCGTCAAGAGCGGTCGCTGGCGCAACGCCGGCAGAATTCAGCGCCGGAATGGTGGCCGGGGAAGGAGTGTTCTGGGAAAAACCGGATGCCGCGCTGCTGGTGATGGTCGCGGCTAGCGCGAAAAGTGGGAAAAGGCTCATGCTGCCCCGGAGTATAGCGCGGGGGGCGCATAGGGGGGCTGCGGAAGCTGGCAGTTCAGCAACGACGAAAACACCCCACGAAGTGGGTGCAAGCCGCGTAGGCGGTTTTAGTAGTTGTTTGCAGTGTCCGCATTAGCGTATCCATGCCCGAAGGCGGGTCCTCTGCTGCCGCGCAGGAGAACCCAGGTCTCAAAATCGAG
This sequence comes from uncultured Acidobacteriaceae bacterium, assembly GCA_964247505.1. Lineage (GTDB taxonomy): Bacteria > Acidobacteriota > Terriglobia > Terriglobales > Acidobacteriaceae > EB88. Next base: position 1,242 of record CAXTVG010000519.1, on the reverse strand, counting down.
ACCTGGGGCACCCGTGTGTTTAGGTTATGGGTGCTTACGTTGGCCGGTTAGCATGGGCTCATGGGTTTCGTTTCCCGTCCACGGCATAGTTGGCAGCTTCGAACTCGCGCGCTCGCGCTGGGGGAGCGGACGCGGGTGATGGGGATTGTGAACCTCACGCCCGACTCGTTTTCCGGTGATGGAGTGCGCTCGGTGGAGGAGGCCGTGGGCCGGGCGCTTCGGATGCTGGAGGACGGCGCGGATGCCCTGGACCTAGGCGCGGAGTCGACGCGGCCCGGCTCGGGGGCTGGGAGCGGACGGGCGATCTGCGAGGGGGAAGAGCAGGACCGGCTGCTTCCTGTGCTAAAAGCGCTGCTGCGAGAGCGGCCCGGGGCAATTGTTTCGGTCGATACATACCGGGCGGGGACGGCGCGGGCGGCTCTCGCGGCCGGGGCGGAAATCGTGAACGATGTGAGCGGGTTTCTGTGGGATCCTGCGTTGGCCGATGTGTGCGCGGAGGCGCGGTGCGGGGTGGTGCTGATGCACACACGCGGGCGTCCGGATGAGTGGCGCGGGCTGCCTCCGCTTGCTCCCGATGAGGTCGCGCCGCTAGTGCTGGAAGGCTTGCGCGAGCGGCTCACGGCTGCCGAGGCGGCCGGGGTCGAAGCGGAGCGAATCGTGCTGGATCCGGGGTATGGGTTTGGAAAAGCGTTCGGGGCGAACTACCCGCTGCTGGCGCAGCAGGATTTGCTGCTTACGCTGGGGCGGCCTTTGCTGGCTGGGGTGTCGCGAAAATCGTTTCTGGGGCGCACGCTTGCGGCACTGCGGGGCGGGATAGATGCTCCGCCTGAGGAGCGAGAAGCTGCTTCGGTGGCGGCTGGCGTGGCGGCTGTCTTGAACGGCGCTAGCTTGCTGCGGGTACACTCGGTGCGCGCCGCGGTGGAGGCGGCGGCTATCGCGGATGCGGTGTTGGACGTAACGCAATAGACGAACGAATGCGAAACCCACGTCCAGCCACGCCAGCGAGCCAAGACCGCTCGCCGGGAGCCCCGGACACCAGACGTGGGGCACCCGTGGTTGATGGAGCTCTTGCGGGTTAGTGGCTTGGCGTGGCTTGCACCTCCGCGCGGTACTTCTTTGCAAGCGCCTCATCCGATAGCGCCTTGATGAAGATGCCGCCCACAACCGACCGGGCCTGGAAGCCAGGCTCTTTTACGCCGGTTTTGGTGTCGTACCAGTCGTTCAAGGGGACGCGGCTGGGCG
>CAXTVG010000518.1:0-2269 GCA_964247505.1 uncultured Acidobacteriaceae bacterium | reverse complement strand
CCGGTGGGCGCGCCTGCGTTTTGGCCCCGGCCCGGCACGGCGCCGAACAGGCCGAGCCAGACCAGGGCGCAAGGCAGGGCTGTGGTCGTGAGCGGAAATCTCATGCGAGGGAATGGTAACGGGCGGCTTCGGTTCCGCCAAGGCGGGCTCCGGCCCAAAACGGGAAAGCGGCGGCGAAGAACAAAAATTGGGCGTTTTCCCCGCCCGGTTCCGGTGGTAGGCTTCGGTCTGTCTGGGGGAGGTGGGGATGAGGCGACTATTCGCATTGGCAATTGCATTCGGCTGGCTGGGGATCGGTGCGTGGGGTCAGAGCGGCAGGAGCTTCCCGGCGGAAGCGCTGCACGCCAAAACCGTGGCGATCGTGAACGACACGCACAACGATGACGTGGAAAAAGGCGCGGCAAGTGCGCTTGCGGCCTGGGGGCAGTTCAAGCTGACCGAGGACGCCGAAAACGCCGACGTGACCCTGCGCTTCGACAAGACCACGGACCATAACGGCCAAAGCTCGGAGAAACCGGGGGACGACGGCAAACCCAGCTACAGCTATGGGATGAGCTTTGGGACGTCCATCCACATGAAGGCTTATACCAAGACTGGCTTTGCGCCGTTTTATACGGCCAAAACGGGGGATTCGTAGCGCAATGCCGGGGTGGAGTGTGTGAACGACTTCAGGGAGGCATACCGGGGTGCGCAGGGGCATTAAGCGAATTTACTGCCGAGCGCAAGAGGATGTCATAAGGTGATATCGTACGGCTATGCGCATCCTTGTCGATTTACCTCAAAGCCAGATTCACGAATTAAACGCGCTTGCCAGCGAGCAAGGCGCGTCACGCACGGAACTAGTGCGCCGCGCGGTGGCAGCGTTTGTGGCTGAAAAGCGCGCGCCGATTTCTGAATACTTCGGCTTGTGGGCAGCAGACTGCAAGGAAGATCCGGTTGCATACCAGCGGCGGATGCGCGCCGAGTGGTAGCGCAATCAGCTCTTTTCGATACAAACATTCTTGTTTCGGCCCTGTTGCACAGGCAGGGCCGAGCCGCCATGGCGCTTCTTGAACCGCGTTCCTCCGGCGCTGCTATCAGCGTGATCAGTTGGATGGAGGTCATGGTAGGGACCCCTGCGGCGCGCGAAGAGGAGACCCGGCGCTTTTTGGGCCGTTTTCAAGTACTTGGCATGGAGCACGAGGTGATCGAGCAGGCTGTCCGGATAAGAAAATCCATGCGCCTCAAGCTGCCCGACGCGATCATCTATGCGACGGCGCTCACCAGCGGGCGCACCCTAGTCACTGCCGACCGGGGCGACTTTCCGAGCGGCACAGCTGGAGTGGAGATACTCGATCTGTCCCAGTGAAAGTAGGGTTGGCAATGCTTCGGCCCGCCCTCACTCCAGATAGCATCGAGATATGCCCGATTTTCATGCACCATTCTCTGCAGTAGCCGCGAGCGCGACAGTTTCCCGCCGCGCGGCTGAGCGGCTGCACGCTGGCCACGTTTGGGTATACCGCTCCGACGTGCTTGCGCTTGAGCCCGAAAACGCGCCCGCCGGGCTCCTGGCTGTGCGCGATCAAGGCGGCCGGCTGCTCGGCACGGCGCTGTGGAGCCCCACCTCGGAAATCGCGCTGCGGCTGGTTTCCCGCGAAGCGCTTGCCCCGGAAGACTGGGTTCCGCTCTTGCGGGCGCGGCTGCGCGCGGCGATGGCGCGGCGGGAAGCGCTGCTCGATGAAGGAACCGACAGCTGCCGGTTGGTTTTCTCGGAAGCGGACGCGCTACCTGGGCTGGTCGTCGACAAGTACGCCGGTATCGCGATTTTTCAGCTGCTGGCAGCCGGGCTCGATGCGCCGGAGGTTCGGGCGGCGGTGGTGGACGAGCTCGCGGCTAACCTCCCTGGCCTGGAGACCGTGCTGGAGCGGCCGGACCCGCGAATTCGCGAGCTGGAATCGCTGTCTGCGCCCGCGCTTGGGCCGCTGTGGAGCGCCACGGGGCCACTAGAAAGCGCGCGGACCGCGACCGAGTTTCGCCTGAATGGGCTGCGGTTTCTGTATGACGCGAATGCGGGCCAGAAAACCGGGGCTTTTCTGGACCAGCGGCTTAATTACCGGCTTGCTGCGGAGCACGGGCATGGGGACGCGCTGGACGTTTGCACGTATCAGGGCGGGTTTGCGCTGCACCTGGCCACAACCTGCCGGGCGGTAACCGGGCTCGATACCTCGGAGGCCGCGCTCACGGTTGCCGAACAAAACCTGGCGCTCAATCGCGACGCGCTGGGCGGCAT
>CAXTVG010000517.1:0-2271 GCA_964247505.1 uncultured Acidobacteriaceae bacterium | reverse complement strand
GCCTCGCGCCTTTACCGTTTGGCTCACAAACACCACAGACCACATCGTCCGGCTGCCGCAGCCGCTGCTGAACTGCAGCGCGATACCCACGGGCAGCCTGCATATCTATTCCGATTTCCAGCCATCGCGGCCTGTGAACACCCCGCTCTCCGGGCGAGGCTGCTCTACTGATTTCGCGCATCCGAGCGAGCCGATTCTTATGCAGATCGCCTCGTGGGAAACGCTGCTGCCTGGCCAGTCGATCGCCTTTCCCATGGCGATTGACCTCGCGACGCCCCCGCTCCCCGGTGTTTACAAGGTTTCCGCCGGGTACACGCCGCCCTATGTCTTGCCCGCTGAGCATGATCAGCTCACCCTGCGCGGCATCGATATTCCGAACGCGGAGCTAGTGAGCGCGACGCTTACCTACACGGTGCGAACGCCATGAAGCGCGTCCTGCGCCTGCTCGGCTACCTGCGCCGGTACGCGCTTCCCGCGGCGGCTTCCGTAGTGCTCATGGCGATGGTCGGCCTGCTTGAAGCGTTTCGCGTCCTGCTGATCCAGCCGATTTTCGACAATGTCCTGCGCCCGGGCGCGGCGACGCACTCGGTTTCGCTGTTGGGCAACTTCAACACGCGCTTCGGGACGCACGTTCGCCTCGACCTCCACTCGTTTGTTCCGCATTTCATCCACAACGAGTGGGACGTGGTCGGGTTCGCGCTGGTCGCGTCGACGCTGCTCAAAAGCGTTTGTGACTTTTCGGGCACGTACCTGGTGAACTATGCCGGTTTCGGCATGATCACCGACCTGCGCGACGACCTGTACGAGTCCATGCTGCGGCGCTCGGTTTCGTTTTTTCAGCGCCATGCGACAGGTACGCTGCTTTCCACGCTCATCAACGACATCGAGCGCGTCCAGTACGCGATGTCTTCGGTGCTTTCGGACTTCCTGCAGCAGTTCTTTACTCTCGTGTTCACGCTGGCGCTGGTCATTGCGCTGGGCGGCAAGCTGGCCTGGCTGCTGCTGCTGTTCGTTCCGGTCGTGATCGGCTCGGTCCGGCGCATCGGGCGCAATGTGCGGGTGACCACGCGCGGCGGCCAGGACAAGCTCGCCGAAATCCAGAACATCCTGCACGAGACCATCACCGGCAACCGAATCGTGAAGGCGTTCAACATGGAGCGCTGGGAGCTGGGCCGGTTTCGCGCCGCGGCACAGCGTTTGCTGCGCGCCAACCTGCGTTCGGTCAGCGCCCAGGCGGTGAGCTCGCCGCTGATGGACGCCATCGGCGCGGTTGCGATCGCGCTGCTGCTGCTGGTCGGGCGCGGCCGGATCCAGAGCCAATCCATGACGGAAGGCCAGTTCTTCACCTTTCTGGTTGCGCTTTTTAAGCTCTACGACCCGGTTCGGAAGTTTGCCCTGTATTACAACAACTTTCAGCAGGCGCTCGGCGCGTCGAGCGAGATTTTTCGCTTCATGGACGCGGGCGAGGAGCTCACCGAACCCGCGCGCCCGGTGCAGCTCAAGGGCTTTCGCAACGCCATCCGGCTCGAAAACGTGGGCTTCTGCTACTCGACCGAGGAGGGCGACAAGGAGGTGCTCTCCGGCATCGACCTCACCATCCATGAAGGCGAGGTGGTCGCGCTGGTCGGCCCCAGCGGCGCGGGCAAGTCGACGCTCGTGAACCTGATCCCCCGATTTTTCGACGTCACCACGGGCCGCATCCTCATCGACGGCCACGACCTGCGCGAGGTTTCCATGCGCTCGCTCCGGGAGCAGATCGGCAAGGTCACGCAGGAAACCATTCTGTTTAACGACACCATCCGCAACAACATCGCTTATGGGCGTCCTGACGTGCCGCTCGCGAAAGTCGAAGCCGCGGCCCGCGCCGCGCTCGCGCACGAGTTTATTCTGCGCCTGCCCGAAGGCTACGACACGCCCATCGGCGAAAAAGGCTTCCGGCTGTCGGGGGGCGAGCGCCAGCGCATTGCCATTGCCCGCGCCCTGCTCAAGAACGCGCCGATTTTGATCCTGGACGAGGCGACCTCGGCGCTGGACGCGGAAAGCGAGTCGCTGGTGCAGCCCGCGCTCGGCAACCTGATGCGCGGCCGCACGGTGATCGTGATCGCGCACCGGCTTTCGACCGTGCGTCGGGCCACGCGCATCGGCGTGATGGAAGGCGGGGCGCTCACTGCAGTGGGCACACACGAGGAGCTGCTCGGCTGCTCGCCGACCTACCGGCGGCTTTATGAATTGCAGTTCGCCAGCATGGCGGACGAGGAGGTACGAGTTTGA
>CAXTVG010000516.1:0-2277 GCA_964247505.1 uncultured Acidobacteriaceae bacterium | reverse complement strand
GGCTCCAGTTGCAAGGGGTGCAAGCCCGTATAGCCAAGCCGGTCGAGCGCTTCCCTCACCCAATCTTTGGTCTTGTCGGTGAGTGCTATGTAGAGATTGCGCTCATACTCGGTGGTTGTGTCGAAGCCTCCGTCCGTGTTCTTGTGCCCCAGCACCCGGAAGCGGATCACGATCTGCGGCGTCCCCGTACCTGCTTCGCCGATGGTGTGCGAGACGATCTCGCACACGTAAGCGCCTACCTCGTAAAACGGCGTGTACGCCATCAGTTCGCCTCCGCCCCGACCTTAGTCAGTGCTTCCAGTGCCGCCTGTTGGAGTTCCTCATAGGTAAGTGGCCTTATATCAATAATTAGCTCGGGCTTGAAGCTTTGGAGGTAAGTCCAAAAAGCAGATGCGTCACGCAAGTCAATTCCGTCCTTGTAAAGCGGCTTCAACGCGCTTTTGGCTCTCAGCACGATGTCGGCCGCGCTTAAATCGTAAAAATGCGGGTTGTTTGAAGGGTCAAGCCATGCCACGAGAAGACCCCAGGAATACGACGATCTGTGACACCGGGCCAAGACGCAAAATTTACCGCAAACAATTCTTGCTTCGGGGTACTCATCATCGCGCTCCATAAATAAAGTCCCGCCTTCGATCCAAAATCGAGCGCTTACGTTGTCGACTTCACAATGTCTAGCCATCTGTCTCCTCCTGCTTTACGCTCGCGGCCGTCATCTCCGCGCCGCGCCCTGCTTTCAACGCCGCCACATAGTTGGCCCAGGCCTCCTCCGCGCTCGCGCCGCACTCAATCTCCTCGGGCAGCCCCAGCCGGTTTTTCGCGTCGAACGCGGGCCGCTGCTGCGCGTACAGCATGCGCGCCGAGGTACCCGCCGCCTTGCCTTTCTTGAGCGCTTCCACCTCGCGGCTGCGCTGCGTGTGCACGACCACTTCGAAGTTGCCGAACAACACTGCGTCAAGCCAGCGGTGCGTCAGCGACCAGGTCTTCTCGTTCATATCCGGCAGCCAGCGGTCGTAGTCCGCGCCGTCCGGGTTCTTGAACGTCTTAATTTTTGAATGCGAGAGCAGCAAGATCGCCATGCCCTTTTTCTCCCGCAGTGTGTCGAAGTCATTGATGAGAAAGCGCCACTCGGCGAGCGAAACTTCAGGCCCGCGCCCGTAGCTGGAAAACCCTGTTTCTCCCCATTCGCCGCGAAACTCGTTCTGGCAAACATGCTCATGGCACAGCCGCTCCGCGCCGTTGATCGTGTCCACTACGAGCGTGCGGTAAGGATGGTCTTCATCGATAAGCGAACGGATGCCCGAGCGAAACTGCCTCCAGTCCCGCGCTTCCGGAAATCGCGGTATTTCGGGTAGTTGGTTTGCGGCAATCAGGGTTTCAAGCCCCGTTTCCCCCCGCGACTGAATAAAGATGGGTTTCACTGCTTGCGCGCCGAAACTCGTTTTTCCAAAGCCCTCGCGGGCGTGGAGAAAGGTTCGATTGGGCTGCCGCTCCGTCTTTGTCACAATATCCGCAAACGAAAACGGCTGGTTTTCAGGCGATCCCGGCCCCGATGGCCGGAACGCGCGGGCAGGTTGTGCGTTCATCTTTATGCTCCTTCTTGGATATCGAGCCGGTTCTGCAGCGCTTTAAAAAAACTTCCAAAGCCCAGGCCCTGCAGGCATGCGCTGCATACGTCCAGGCTCGAACAGGCGAAAACCTGTTGCTTCACCGCACCGGCAGTCCGCAGGTTCGCGCTGAATCGATGGAACGTGCTTTCGTTCTCGCGCTCATCCGCGATTTCCCCGCAGAAGTCGCACGTCGTAAAACGGGTAATGGCCATCTAAATTCCTCCTTGGTGTTGCCGTTTCAGCTCAAGAAAGTACGCCTCGAGCGCCTGGTGAAAAAGCGTGCCGAAAAAGAGCGCCTCGCGCTCTTCCTCGTCCACGCGCTCGATGCCGGTCTCGTACTCAAGCTCATGCTTGCGCCGGCAGGTCTGCCATGTGCGAATGCGGCTGTTGGTCAGCAGGTCGCGGCCGTCCTCATCGAGCGGCGCGGGCAGCTCGTTATGCACGAAGAGCTTGTTCGCCCACTTACCGCTGTCCAGGCTGTCGTGGCCCGAGCACAGCCCGAGAAACTTGCAGGGCGAGCCATACAGCATGCATGCCCCCGAATTGCGCGGGTGCCGCTCCAGCCGCCGCGCCGCGATCAGGTCCTGCGCGTGGCCCCACAGCTCCACCGCGTAGTCGTAGATTTCGTTGTCCAGCCGCGGCACCTGGCGGCGCTGGAAGTAGCGGTCCG
>CAXTVG010000515.1:0-2280 GCA_964247505.1 uncultured Acidobacteriaceae bacterium | reverse complement strand
GCCCGCAAAGGGCTCTCAATGCGAACCGCCCACTTGCGAAACTCCTTGAGGAGGGTTGTTTCTGACCGCTCGATGCGCTCCAGCATCTCGCTTCTCAAAGTTTCCAGCGCTTCGTCCATCTGCTGCTTCGTAACAGGATCAGCCATATTTCCACCTCGGAGATGTCTGCGGTACAAGGTCATCCTAGCTCAGACAAGAGCCCTTGAGCATGACGTATCAAGTAAGCGCTAACGCAGCTTCAACGTCGTCAGCGCGAACAGGGCAAATACCAGCGCCCCGATCCAAAACCGTGCAATCACCTTCGACTCCGACCAGCCCCCCAGCTCGAAATGGTGGTGCAAAGGCGCCATCTTAAAAATCCGCTTTTTCCTCAGCTTGTACGAGCCCACCTGCAAGATCACCGACAGGGCTTCCAACACGAAAATCCCGCCGATAAACGGCAGCAGAAGCTCCTGCTTGATCGCGACCGCGACGGTCCCGATCGCCCCGCCCAGCGCCAGCGAGCCCACGTCGCCCATGAACACCTCGGCCGGGTGGGCGTTGTACCAGAGAAAGCCGATGCTGGCCCCCACCATCGACCCGCAAAAGATGGTCAGCTCGCTCACCAGCGGCATCCGCTGCAGCTCCAGGTAATCGGCAAATACCACGTGCCCGCTCACATAGGTCAGCACCGTGAGCGCCCCGGCCGCGATGATGGTGCAGCCAATGGCCAGGCCGTCGAGCCCGTCGGTTAGGTTTACCGCGTTGCTCGAACCCACAATCACCAGCACCACAAACGCGATAAACGGCAGATACGCCAGCAGGTGCAGGTGCGGCACTGCGGTGAGCGCCGGAATGCTGAGCGCCGGGTGGAAGCGCTTCAGGAACGGCACCACCAGCTGGGTCGAGTAATTGCCGCGGGTTTGCATCGAGACCAGCGCGACCGCGACGCCCATGCTCACCAGGATCTGGTAGCCGGTCTTGGCCCGCGCCGTGAGCCCCAGGTTGCGCCGGTGTACCACCTTTATGTAGTCGTCCGCGAACCCAATCGCGCCGAACCCGAAGGTCGACAGCATGACCAGCCAGATGAATGGGTTCCCCAGGTCACCCCATAAGAGCGTGGGCAGCAGGATGGCAATCGCGATCAGCACCCCGCCCATGGTGGGCGTGCCGGCCTTTTTCTGGTGCCCTTGCGGCCCGTCCTCGCGGATATACTGCGCGATCTGGAACTCGCGCAGCTTTTCAATCACGTACGGGCCGATAAACAGCGCGATCAAAAGCGCGGTGAGCGAGGCAAACGCGGTCCGGAACGTGACGTAGCGGAAAATGCGGAACGGCGAAAAGTAGGGGAACAGCTTTTGATAGAGCAGCCAGTACAGCAACGGGGGTCTCCGAGGAGCGGGGGTGCGGCTTTATCTTACAGTCGCGGCGAGGTCCGTTTCGGTGAAAACCGCTGCAGAGTACTTCGGTGCTGTTGCTGTTTACGGTTCACGACTGCATATCTCAGCTCCAAACGAGTGACAGCTTCGACCGAGCTCATCAGGCCCTTAGAGTCTCAATTCTTCCAACCCATGACTCCCGTAATCTTGGCATGAGTGGAATGATCCCTCATTTGAAGGGCTTGCGTGTCATGCTGATCGCATGACGCCGCACACACGAGTGTACCGAGGCCCGCTTACCGGCATATTCACGACGTATGGAATCATCGATCCTCGCGATGGCCGCTTTGTATATGTTGGTCAGACCTCCCGTTTCGAGCAGCGTAAGCTGGCCCATCTGCAAATAGCTGAAAGCCGCCCGAACTATGCAGGTGTAAACATCAGGACTTGGCTCTGGGACACGTTGCGTTCCGGAGTGCTGCCTGTATTTGTAGCGCTCGAAACTGTCACGACCTGGCAGGAATCAATCGCGTCAGAGGTTGTGTGGATTCGTCGACTGGCAGCCGAACGCCATCCTTTGCTCAACCGTTGGATTGAGCATAGAGAAACCATTCGAAATGCAGCCGCTGCAAAGTTTGGAACCGGGCAGACGCAAACACACGAGATTAGAACTCCGTACTTCGCCCAGAGGAACGGTTCGAGTGTGGAACTGCTTGCGACACCCCGTCCCCGCAAACAAAAGCCCGCTGGTCTGGAGAGTAGAGGGCTAGCCTGGACATTAGCGCGGGATCAAGAACTGGTTGCACTCTATAAATCGGGTATGGGAGCGATTGCGCTTGCTCAGAATCTGAAAAGGACGACCTCCGGGGTGCGAGCACGGCTCGTTAGGCTTGGTATGATTGCCGAACGGCAAGATCTGCCC
>CAXTVG010000514.1:0-2281 GCA_964247505.1 uncultured Acidobacteriaceae bacterium | reverse complement strand
CCGACTACCCGTTCACCACGCTTGAGCCGAACCTCGGCGTGGTCACGGTGGGCGACGCGCCGCACGAGGAAAGCTTCGTCGTCGCCGATATCCCTGGGCTCATTGAAGGCGCACACGAGGGCGCTGGGCTTGGCGTCCAGTTTTTGCGCCATATCGAGCGTACCGGCGTTCTGGCGCACTTGGTCGATGTGTCGGACGCGAGCGGGCGCGAGGATGCGGTGGAGGATTTCAAGGTGATTACCGAAGAGCTGCGAGCTTTCGGCGCTGGCCTGCCCGACAAGCCGGTGCTGGTGGTCGCCTCAAAAGTAGACGCAGCCAATCCGGAAAAGCTCAAGAAGCTACAAGCGATGGCCAAGCGCCGCAAGCTCCCGTTTTTCGCGATCTCTGCGGTGACCGGGCAAGGAGTGGACGCGCTGCGCTACGCGATGGCCGAGCATATCAAGGCGCACCGGATGGAGCAGGCGTCAGCGGCCGCAGAGCTGGCCGGCGGATTTTAGGCCGTGATTGAGTATGAATGGGACGAGGCGAAGCGGCGGTGGACCCTGGACGTGCGGGGACTCGATTTCGCCGATGCTCACCTCGTTTACGAAGCCGAAGCGAAGGTGACCCTGGTATCTTTCAAAAAAGGTGAGAGCCGCTGGCAGGATATCGCTCTGGTCGAGGTTAAGAAAGCGGTTTTAGCATTGGTGTATACGAGGCGGGCACATAAGATTCGGATTATTTCCATGCGTAAAGCCTCAAGAGAGGAGAGGCAACTCTATGCGAATCGAAAGCCAGACAGATTGGGAACGCGTGAAGCGTGAGTATGATTCAGACGCACCGATCGTCTTCGATCCGGAAGATGAGCTCTATGACCCAAATGACGACGAGGCGGTCCGGGCGGCGTGGGCCGGCGGGATTGTGACGGTAACCCGGCGGGGTCCGGACGGCGTTTCCGTGACCAGAGTGGTGACGCTGCATCTATCGCCCGACGTGGTGGCGTATTACGAAGCGCAAGGCGGAGACTGGCAGGCGCGCATGGATAAAATTTTGCGCCAGGGAATGGCTGTAACCCCTGGCGTCAACGAGGCGGGCGATGGCGTGGAAGCCGCTACGTCTTAGCCTTTTGCTGGACACAGCTTGCCGTCCCGCGTAAAACCTGTGCATGGGTCGATACAGTTCCACAGCGAACCTCCTGGACCGGCGTCGATTTCTTCAGGGCGCGGCCTCCGCGGCCTCGGTATTCGCATGCGGCTTGCGCGGCGCTTCCGCTGACAGCGCCGCCGGAACCGTAATGTACGTAGGAACGCAAACAGGCCAGGGAAGCCGGGGCATCTACGCCTACCACTGGAATGCGCAAGCGGGCTCCCTGCACGAACTGGGCCTGGCGGCCGAAACGCCCATGCCTACGTTTCTCGTGCTTTCCGGCGATAACCAGTTCCTGTTCACAGCAAATGAAACAGACACGTTCGCTGGGCAGAAATCAGGCGGCGTGTCGAGTTTTCGCGTCGCGGCGGATAGGAAGCTCATGGCCATCAACAGCGAGGCCGCCGGGGGTACCGGTACCACCAACATCGCGCTGGACCACACGGCGCACACGCTGCTGTGCGCGAACTACGGCGGGGGCAGCGCTTCCTCGTTTCAGGTTGGGTCGGATGGACGGATCGGCCCCGTAGTTTCGCACTTTCAGTTCACGGGCTCGGGCCCCAACCGGGATCGTCAGGAAGCCCCGCACGTTCATCGAGCCACTGTCTCCCCCGGAAATCGATTCGCACTGTTCAACGATCTGGGACTGGACCTGATCCACATTTACGCAATGGACCCGGCAACAGCGAAGCTGACGCTTCGCGAGCCGTGGCACGCGCCCGCGGGCTCCGGGCCGCGCTCGCTGCGGTGCCACCCCAACGGGCGCTTGGCTTACTGCGTGGTCGAGATGGGCTCGGCGGTGGTGGTTTTGGATTGGAACGAGGCGGGAGGAATGCTGACGACCAAACAACAGGTTTCGCTCATCCCCAGCGGGTTTAAGGGCCGCTCCCAAGCCAGCGAAACGGCCATCGACCGTGCCGGCCGGTTTTTGTACGCGGCGGACCGCTACTACGACGGGCTCTACAGCTTTGTCATCGACCCGGCAAGCGGCAAGCTCAGCGAAATGCAGCGGACTGCGATGAACGGCAAAACGCCGCGGTACATCACGCTTGACCCAACAGAGCGTTGGCTGCTCGCGGCGAACCAGGATTCCGACACCATCGAGATCTTCCCGCGCGACCCGCGCACCGGCAGACTGGCCGCGAAGAGCACCAGC